>NZ_JBHVEU010000095.1:0-23130 GCF_042802075.1 Kitasatospora sp. NPDC057518 | reverse complement strand
CATCCCGGCGGCGTCGTGGTGGGCCCGGACGGTCGTGGAGTCGACGCTGACCAACGACAGGTCCGCCTTCCCCTCGCGGGCGGCCGCGGCGATCAAGCCTTCGAGCAGAGCAAGCCCGGAACACGCCGGCGCCCCGCCAGACCCCGAACCGGCCGAAGACCGTGGACCAAGGGCCGAACTCCTCGGGCATCTCCCGCCACTGGGCACTGGAGCGGAACCGCCAGATCACACCCTCGAACTGGTCACGAAGCCGCTCGGGGTAGGGCCCGAACCTGCCGACCGGCCGATAGGGCTCGATCAAACTCCGCTGCTCGTCGGCGAGTTGCCTGCGCGTCGAATCCAACAGTCCTACCGGGTTCTGCCCCAGAGCGGGGCAGAACCCGAAGATTGATCACAACATCACACAGGCCCTAGCCCCGCTGGGCGACCAGCCAGGCGAGCAGGCCGGTCACGGTGGCGCCGCCCGCCGCCGTGGCCATGCCCCGGACGAAGTACAGGGCGACGGTGCGCCGGACGACCCGCCACCGACGGCGCCGTCCGGCCACCTCGCCACTCCGTCCCGCCCCACCGGGCCGACCGTGCTCGAACATCGCGCTCCTCCTCATCCCTCGGGACGGCCGCCTCTCACGGCCTGGATCAACCCTGGCGGCGGACGGGTACGGCACCGCGCCCGGTCGATGAGACCGGATGAAACCGGAGGCCTGCCGCCAGGAACCCGCGTTCAACTGACAGAACCGCCCCGCCACTTCATGATGGACCGACAGTTACGGACGAAATCTGACAGTCCATCGAGGGGTAGCGCAGCCTTGGCGGGAATCGTCGTTCCGACCAGTGAGAAGCTCCCGCCCGGGCCACGCAGGGACCTGGTCGAAGCGCTGCACGGGCTGTACCGGGGCGCGGGCAAACCCAGCCTCCGCGAGATCTCCCTCGGCATCAAGCAGCGGGACGAGCTGCCGACGACAGTGAGCCACGACACCGCGAGCCAACTGCTGCACGGCGTGGCCGTACCCGCCTGGGCGCGGGTGGAGTCCATGGTCCGGTACCTGGCCGGCACCGCCGTCGGGCGGCAGAAGCCGGACCCGGAAGACGAGGTCGAACGCTTCCACCGGCTCTGGCTGGCCGCCGACGACGCGGAACGGGACGTGCCGGCGCCACCCCCCAAGGCGGGCACCACGGATGCGGCGCTACGGGAGGAGCTCCGGTCCACCGACCCGGAGCGCCGCATCGCCGCCCTCTACCGCCTGGAACGGCTCGCCTGGCGCACCCCGCCGCAGGACCAGGAGGCCACCGAGCCGTCCTGGCCGTCGATGCTGGGCGACTTCCTCCGGGAGGCCCGCCCACTCGGGGGTTCCACCAGCCCGGAGCCGGATCCGGCCGAGGACGTCCAGGTGGCGGTGCTGATCCTGGGCCGTCTGCCCGAGCGGTATTCCGGCGGCCACTTCAACCTTTCGCGGCTCGATCTCCGGAACCTGGTCTGGGACGGGGCCCGGTTGTGGCGGGCCAACCTGAGTTCGAGCCTGTTGTCGGGCAGTTCCCTGGAGTACGCGCAGCTGGGAGACGCCCGACTCGTGGAGGCGACCCTCACCGGTGTCGACCTGGACTCCGCCGATCTCACCTCGGCCGACCTCACCCGGTGCGATCTCTCCGGCACGACCATGGTGGACACCAGGATCCCGGACGCGAACCTGTCCGGCGCCGTCCTCACGGGAACGGAGCTGGTGGGCGCCTCGGCCCCCCAGGCCAGGCTGCGGGGATGCAAAGCCTCGGGCGCCGACTTCCGCCACGCCGACCTGAGCGAGACCAGCTTCAAGTGGGCCGTCCTGACGAACTGCCACTTCGACCACGCCAAGCTCGCCAGCGCGGACCTCACCGGCGCGGTGCTGAGCGGCTGTTCCTTCGCCGGCGCCGACCTCTCCCGCGCGCGCTTCACCAAGCGCGGCCTCACCGAGGCCCAACTGACGCCGGCCCAGCTGCAGTCCATCAAGGTCGTACAGAACCCCGACTGACCGAACGCCCCCGACCGACGGCGTTCACGCGCCGCCGACCTTCCGCGCGGTGCGGGCCGGCTACAGCGCCGCCAGGTAGGCCTCCAGGCGCTCGGCCAGCTCTTCCGGGTGGCCGAGCATCGGGAGGTGGTCGCCCGGCATCTCGTCCGGCCGGAGGCCGAGCCGGTCCTGGACGAGCCGGCGCAGGAAGGCGGGCGGGAAGAAGCGGTCGCCGGTGGCCAGCAGGAACCTGGTCGGCACCTGCGGCCAGGCCTCCAGCGGCCACGGTGTCCCGAACGGCGTGGCCGACTGGCGTCGCCCGTGCTCCGTGAGGAGTTCCTCGGCCAGGGCGGGCGGGGTGTCGTGCAGGAAGAGGGCGCGCTCGTCCTCCTCCGCGCCCTCCGCCACACCCCTGGCGCGGTCGGATTCGCGGCGGGCCTCCGGGTAGCCGGTGTTCTCCCACCACGCGCCCGGCGTCTCCCCCGGCGCCGGCACCTGGGCCTGGAGCATGACCAGCAGGTCCACCGGCAGCCGGGCGCACACCAGCGGGCCGGTGAAGCCGCCGAAGGAGTGCGCGACGACCACGAGCGGGCCGACCCGGCCGGAAGCCGACGACGACACCGCCGCCACCACCGCGTCCGCGTACTCGGCCAGCCCGGCCGTGTCGTCCTCGCACGGCAGGTCCGGCGCGACCACCTCGTGGCCCCGCCCCCGCAGCTCGGCTGCCAGCGGCTCCCAGCACCAGGAATCGGCAGCCGCGCCGTGGATCAGCACGAACCTCGCCATGGAACAGTCCCCCTCGTACGCCGGTCAACTCCGGTATCCCGGAACTCCCTTGCCGCGCGCGAGCGTACGACCCGCCTCCGACAGTCACCGGTGGACCCGCCCGCCTCCGCCCGGCCGCGCGCGGGAAGTCGGACCCGCCGACTTCCCGCGCACAACAGCGCCGGCTCACAGAGTGCGGAACGCGCCCTCCACGGCCTCGCAGGTCTCGTCCAGGTCGTCCTCCGTCACGGCGGCCGAGACGAACCAGCAGGCCATCCCGTACGCGTTGACGTGGATCCCCCGGCGGAGCAGCTCGTGGCGGAACGCGTGGTGGCGGGCCTGGTCGCTGCGGAGCAGGTCCCGGTAGTGCCGGGTCGGCTCGCCGTCGGCGGTGAACACCACCTGGAACATCGCCCCCACCCCCTGGACCGCGCAGGGGACGCCCCGGTCCCGGGCGGCCCGCCGGACGGCCTCCATGATCCGTCGGCCGCTCTCCTCGATGTGCTTCACGGTGTCCGGCCGGTTCAGCCTGCGCAGCGTCACCAGCGAGGCCGTCGCGGACAGCGGCGAGGCGTTGTACGTGCCGCCGTGCTTCACCCGTCCCTCGGCCACCGGCTCCATCACATCGCGCCGCCCCGCGAAGGCCGCGATCGGCAGGCCCCCGCCGAGCGCCTTGGCGTAGACGGCGAGGTCCGGCACGACCCCGAACAGCGCCTGGGCGCCGCCGGGGCCGGTGCGGAAGCCGGTGCAGACCTCGTCGAAGACCAGCACGATGCCGCGCGCCGTGCACTCCTCCCGCAGCAGCGCCAGGTATCCCGGCGCGGGCATGGTGCAGGCGTTGTTGGCGACGATCGGTTCGCAGACGACGGCGGCGAGTTCGCCCCGGTGGGCGTCCAGGACCGCGCGCAGCGCCCCCGGGTCGTTCCACGGGCAGACCACGACGTCGCCGACGACACCGGCCGGGATGCCGGCCGAGTGGGGCACGGAGCGCGGCGCGCCGTACGGCCCCGCCTCGGCGGGGTCGGGCCGGTTGGAGACGGCCAGGGTGTCCGACCAACCGTGGTAGTGGCCCTCGAACTTGAGCACCTTGGACCGCCCGGTGTACCCGCGGGCGGCCCGCACCGCCCCCTGCACCGCCTCGCTGCCCGAGTTGGCGAACCGGACCAGTTCCGCGCAGGGCACCATCTCCCGGATCAGTTCGGCGAGTTCGACCTCCACCGTGTTGCAGGTGCCGAACATCGTGCCGGCGCCCAGGACGGCACCGAGCGCCTCGGCGAGCTGCCGGTCGGCGTGGCCCAGCACCGCACTCCCGTAGCCGGCGAGGTAGTCCACGTACGTGTTGCCGTCGACGTCCCGGACCCGCGCGCCCGAACCGCCCACCAGGTAGAGCGGGTAGGGGTCGGGGCCGGTCGAGGTCAGCCGGGCGGAGGAGCTGACGCCGCCCGCCAGCGACTCCTTGGCCCGCTCGAACCACTGCCGGCTGCCGTCGGTCCGGCCCGGTACCGGGCCGGGGACATTCACGTGCGCCGGGCTGCGGCCGTTCGACTGCGCCGCCGGGTTACGGCCATTCATGTGCGACTCCTGTTTGGTCGAGGGTTGTCCGGGCACGCTCGGGGTGCCCTTCGTCGGGACGGGTTCCTGCCGGACGGCATCGCGAGCAGAGCAGAGCGGAGCAGAGGGGACGTGGGGCATGGCGGAGCGGACGGCGGTCGTCACCGGGGCGGGGCGCGGCATCGGGCGGGCGAGCGCGCTGGGCCTGCTGGCGGACGGCTGGACGGTGGTCCTGGTCGGCCGCCGCAAGGAGCCGCTCGCGGAGACGGCCGGGCTCGCCGCCCCCGCCGACCGCGACCGCGCCGTCCCCTTCCCCGCCGACATCACCGACCCGGTGGCCGTGGACGGCCTGTTCGAGTTCGTCGAGGAACGGTTCGGACGGCTGGACCTCCTGTTCAACAACGCCGCCGACGTCATGCCGTACACCCCGACCGAGGACGTGGCCGTCGAGGACTGGCACCGCGTGATGGACTCCATCGCCACCGGCACCTTCCTCTGCTCGCGCGCAGCCTTCCGGATCATGAAGCGTCAGACCCCGCGCGGCGGACGGATCATCAACAACGGCGCGCCTTCCGCACAGACGCCCCGCCCGGACTCCGCCGCCTTCACCGCCGCCAAGCACGCGGTGGCCGGGCTGACCCGCTCGCTGTCCCTGGACGGCCGCCGCCACGACATCTCCTGCGGCCAGATCGACATCGGGAACGTGACCCCGCCCGACCACCCCCAGCCGGCCGTCCTCCAGGCCGACGGCTCACGGCGGGTCGAACCGACCATGGACATGCGGCACGTGGTCGACATGGTGCGGACCATGGCCGGGCTGCCGCTCGGGGTGAACATCCAGTCCGTCCTGGTCATGCCCAGCGCCATGCCGTACGTGGGCCGCGGCTAGCGCCGATCTCTCGGATCGCGCCGGGCGCCGCGCCGCCCCCGCACGGAACGTCGCGGCACCGCCCTGACCCATGTCCCGTCCCCCGTCCGGTTGCCACTGCCTTTCGACGGGCGTCGACCGCGGTTCACCGGGCCGTTGCCCGGATGTCCCCGCGACGCCACCGAAGCCGACGCCCCGAAGCTTCTGTCCCACCCCGGCCCGAAGCAATCCGCCGACGCGGCGAACGGCCGAAAAGTCGTCTCCCCCTCCCGCGGTGCCCCTCGCGGCGCGATCATCGTGCCGACGCCCGGTCACCACCAGCCCGTTGGGGGAGCCCTTGTTCCGCGACACCCGCCCGCACGGCATCCGCATACCGACGCACCGCGAGACCGCCGAGGAGTGGGGCGAGCAGATCGCCGTGCTCCGCGACGCCCCGCGCGGGTGGCGCTTCCTGCTGGGGCGGCTGTCCTCCGACGGCTACCTCTGCCACCTCGACCTCAACTACCACCTGGACGGCGAACTCGTGGCCGTCGTCCAGACCTCGCGCCCCGTCCCGTCCGGCCACCGGGTGGGCTCCCTCACCACCCCGCAGTCCCAACTCTCCACCTTCCTGGCGAATTCGGACCGCCTCGACCCCCGCATCCACCTCGCCCCGCCGGACGGCCCGCCCACCCCCGGCGAGGTCCGGCTCCACGGCGTCCCCGTCCCCGTCGAGGTCCACCGCAGCCACGGCTGCCGCAGCGCCCTGATCTCCCGGCTCCCCTCCCAGCCCGGCTACGCGATCGTCACCGCCGCGACCGAGCACTGGGACACCGCCACCGACCTCGCCCTCCGGCCCCCGGCGGCGTTCTGACCACGCGGGCCCCGCAACGGGCGTGCGCCGGAACGGGTGTGCGCCCCGAAACAGGCGCGCGCCCGCGATCATTCCCCTGTCCGGGTGACGGACGATCACATTCGGCCCTCCTCGGCAGTTCCCGGACCAGGGGCGGAGGTTGGGGTTAGCCTGTGGACATGGTTGCAAACTACAAGGAAGAAGTAGCCATGCCCGACGCGGAGTTCGTCAGCGGTCCCGCTCTGATCCTCCAGTCCCTCGCCTCCGATCCCGACCGGCAGGCCGTCGTCACCACCGACGGCGCCGAGATCACCGCCGGCGACTTCGCCGCCGCCGGCTACCGCCTCGCCCACGAGCTGATCGCCCGGGGCGCCGCCCGCGGCACCACCGTGACCCTGCTGACCGGCAACACCCCCGAGGCCCTGAGCGCCCGGTACGCGGCGGGCCTCGCGGGGGCCCGGGTGGTGAACCTGTACGACGGCATGAGCACCCCGGTCCTGGCCGAGATCACGGCGAGCGTCGACACCACCGTGCTGCTCGTGGACGCCGAACGGTACGCCGAGGCAGCCGAGTTGCTCCCGCTGATCGACGTGCCGACCGTCCTCACCCTCGGCCCCGGGCCCGGCGGCGACCCCGCCGCCCTCGGCGAGGACGTCATCGCCGCCTCCGCCCACCGCCCCGCCGAACCCCCGGACGTCCGGGTCGGGCCGGAGGACGACCTCAGCATCCGCCACACCGGCGGCACCACCGGCATCCCCAAGGGCATCCTCAGCCTGCACGGACCGTACCGCCGCATCTTCGACGCCCCGATCGGCAGCGACCCCGCCGCCGGCGCGCCCCGCCTCCTCGCCGCCACCCCGCTCGCCCACCTGGCCGGCATCTTCGCCGACCTGACCCTCCAGCACGGCGGCACGGTGGTCCTCCAGCGCTCCTTCGAGCCCGGCGCGGTCCTGGCCGCCATCGAGCGCGAGCACATCACCGACCTCTGGGTGCTGCCGCCGCTGCTCCACCAGCTGCTCGACCACCCGGCGATCGGCCGCACCGACCTGTCCAGCCTGCGGTACCTCTCCTACGGGGGCAGCGCCGCCTCGCCGACCCGGATCCGCGAGGCGCTCAAGGTCTTCGGGCCGGTCCTGGTGGGCCTCTACGGGATGTCGGAGGCCCAGCTGATCTCCTTCCTCACCCCGCAGGAGCACGACCGGATCGGCCCCGGCGGCCAGGTCCCGGTCGGCCGGCCCGTCCCGGGCGTCGAGGTGGCGATCCGCTCCGACGACGGCACCGACCTGCCGACCGGCGAACAGGGCGGGATCCACCTGCGCTCCGACGCCGTCATGGCCGGGTACTGGAAGCGGCCCGACCTCACCGCCGCGGTGCTCCGGGACGGCTGGCTGAACACCGGGGACGTCGGCTACTTCGACGAGGACGGCTACCTCTACCTCTCCGACCGGGTCAAGGACCTGATCATCGTGGTCGGCGGCCACGTCTACCCCTCCGAGGTGGAGGACCTCCTGCTCACCCACCCGGCGGTCGCCCGCTGCGCCGTCTTCGGCGTCCGCGACGACCAGGAGGCGGAGCACGTCCACGTCGCCGTCGTCCCCGCCCCGGGGCAGCGGCCCGACCTGGACACCCTCCGCGCGTTCGTCACCGATCGCAAGGGGCGGATCTTCGCCCCCGAGGTGCTGCACCTCGTGGACGAGATCCCGCTGACGCCCGTCGGCAAGCCGGACAAGAAGCGGCTGCGCGCGGCCGCCACGGCCTGAAGGCCCGCACCCGCCGGACCGCACCCGCCGGACCGCGCCGTGCGCGGCCGCCGGGTGGCGGCCGTGGCGGCGGCCGCACACCGAACCGGCACCGGTCCCCACGGGAATCCCCACCCGGCTTCACCCCAAGGTGGGGTTTGGCTCAACACGCCACGGGCCCCGTGCCGAGAAGCCAACGGGGTGGCGGCGCTGAGGGCCGCCACCCCGTCGGCTTCCCCCCCGCTCCCCCGCTACGGCTGCCGCGACCGCGCCAGCGCGTCGAGCGCCGCCGCGGCGGCCGGGTCCGGGCCGGGGGTGTAGACCTCCAACCGGTGGTCCGGCCGGTCGGGTTGGAGCCACACCTGGTACGTCACCTCCAGCGGCCCGACCGCCGGATGGTCCAGCGTCCTGCTGCCGAAGGTGCACTCCCGCACGTTCCCGCCCGCCCACCAGGCGGCGAACTCCGGGCTCTTCATGCTGAGTTCGCCGATCAGCCGGGCCAGCTCGCGGTCCTCCCCGTACCGCCCGGCGACCAGCCGCAGGTAGCCGACGTGGGTCCGGGCGTAGTGCTCCCAGTCCCGTTCGAGCGCGCGGGTGCGCGGGTCCAGGAACAGCAGCCGGCTCATCGACGGCCGGGTGGCCGGATCATCCGGCGCCCCGTACGGGAGGTGTCCGGCGAGCAGCGCGTGGCCGAGGCGGTTCCAGGCGAGCACGTCGTTGCGGCGGCCGAGCAGCAGGGCGGGCACGTGGTCCAGCGAGGCGAGGAGGTGCGCCGAGCGCGGGTCCGGCTGCTCGGCCGGAGGGCGGCTCCGTACGGCCCGGGGCGGGCGGCGGGCGAGGTCGCCCAGGTGGGTGCGCTGGGTGGCGTCCAGGCGCAGGACGCGGGCGATCGCGTCGAGCACCTGGTCCGAGGCGTTGGTGCTGCGCCCCTGCTCCAGCCGGGTGTAGTAGGCGACGCTGATGCCCGCCAGCCCGGCCAGCTCCTCCCGGCGCAGCCCGGCCACCCTCCGGTGCTCGGCCGGCACGCGCAGGTCCAGCTCGGCCGGGGTGACGGCGGCGCGGCACAGGCGCAGGAACTCGCCCAGCTCGCTGTTGGCTCCCATGCCCACCGAGGCTACGGCGGAAGGTTTCCGCAGGCCAGCGCCGCGGGTGACCCTCCGAGGAGTAGGAACGACAGGTGGCTGGCCGGGGGCGCGCGGGGCGCCGGAGCATGGCCCCGTCCGGCCGCGCCCCGGCCCCGCCCCAGCCAAGGACCCTCCACCGCCATGCCCTCCGCCCTGCTCGCGCTCGCCCTCAGCGCCTTCGCCATCGGCACCACCGAGTTCGTCACGAACGGCCTGCTGACCGCCCTCGCCACCGACTTCGACGTCACCGTCGCCCGCGCCGGGCTGGTCACCACCGCCTACGCCGTCGGCCAGGCCTGCGGTCCTGCGCTCGCCCTGCTCACCCTGCGGATGCCCCGCCGGCGCCTGCTCGTCCTGCTGATGCTGCTGTTCACGGCGGGCAACCTCGCCTCGGCGCTCGCGCCGACCTTCGGCCTGCTCCTGGCCACCCGCTTCCTCACCGGGTGCACCCACACCGCCTTCTTCGGCGTCGCCTCCGTCGTGGCCTCCCGGCTCGTCCCGACGGCCCGGCGGGGAGCCGCGATCGCCCTGGTGTTCACCGGGCTGAGCCTGGCCAACGTGCTCGGCCTGCCGATCGGCACCCTGGCCGGGCAGGCCTGGGGCTGGCGCGGGGCGTTCGTGCTGGTCGCCGTGTTCGGCGCGGCGGGACTGCTCGGCCTGCTGCGGCTCCTCCCCCGTACGGACACCGCCCCCGCCGACGCCCCCGCCTCCGCCGCGCCCTCGCTCCGCGCCGAACTGGCCGTCTTCGCAGGCCTCCGCCTCTGGCTGGCCCTCGCCGCGACGGCCGTCGGCTTCGGCGGGCTGTTCGCCTCCTTCACCTTCGTCCAGCCGATGCTGACCGCGGTCACCGGCTTCGGGACGGGCGACGTGGTCTGGCTGCTGGCCGTCTACGGCGCCGGGCTGGTCGCGGGCAACTGGCTGGCCGGCCGGGCCGCCGACCGCGCCCTCGTCCCGACGACGGCGGCCCTGTTCGCGGCCCTCGCCCTCACCCTCGCCCTCTTCACCGCCACCGTCCACCACAAGGGCGCCGCCGTGGCCACCCTCTTCCTGCTCGGCTTCTGCGGCTTCGGCCTGCTCACCCCGACCCAGGCCTACGTCCTGCGGGTCGCGGGCCGCGACTCCGCCCTGGTCGGCACCGCCAACACCGCCGCCTTCGGCGTGGGCATCACCCTCGGCTCCCTGCTCGGCGCCGCCGTCATCGAGCACGGCGGCCCCCACCCCGACACCGCCCTCCCCCTCACCAACCTCGCCGGCGCCGCCATGACGGCCCTCGGCCTGCTGGTCTTCGCCCTCTCCGCCGCAACGGGCCCCCGCCGCCCCGCCACCGCTCCATCAACTCCCGGATGACGTCCACCGGTTCAGCCGGTCCGAACCGCTCAGCCCTCCTCGCGGCCGCGGAAGGCCCGACGGTACTCGCGGGGGGCGACGCCGACCCGGTCCACGAAGACCGGCCGCAGGGAGACCGCGGAGGCGAAGCCGCAGTGGGTGGCGACGGTGTCGACGGGCAGGTCGGTCTCCTCCAGGAGGCGCTGGGCGGTGAGGACGCGCTGGTCGAGGAGCCAGCGCATCGGGGTGGTGCCGGTGGTGGCGGTGAAGCGGCGGGCGAAGGTGCGTTCGGACATCAGGGCGGCGGCGGCCATCCGGCGCACCGTCCAGGGGGTGTCGAGGGAGGCCAGGACCTCGGCGCGGAGGCGGGCCAGCGGGTCGTCGCCGACGGCGGCGCCCGGGACCGGGGAGGGCAGGAACTGGTTCTGGCCGCCCGCCCGGAAGGGCGCGGTGACCATGGCGCGGGCGATGGTGGCGGCGGCCCGCTGGCCGTGGGCGGTGCGGACGAGGTGCAGGCAGAGGTCGATGCCCGCCGCGACGCCGGCCGAGGTCCACAGGCCGTCGCCGCCGGTGAAGAGCACCTCCGGCCGGACCGTCACCGCCGGGAAGCGGCGGGCGAGTTCGGGGGCGAGCGCCCAGTGGGTGGTGGCCTCGCGGCCGTCCAGCAGGCCGGCCTCGGCGAGGACGAAGGCGCCCGCGCAGAGCGAGGCGATCGGGACGCCGGCCGCGGCGACGGCCCGCAGGGCGCCCAGGACCTCCGGGGTATGCCGGGCCCCCGGGTCCTCGACGCCCGGCACCACCACCAGGTCGCAGTCGGTGAGCGCGCCCAGGGCGTGGTCGGGGAGCCGCTCCAGCCCGCCGCCCAGCCGCACCCGGGCGCCCTCCGGCCCGCAGACCCGCAGGTCGAAGAGGGGCTGGCCGGGCCGGATGGCCCGGTTCGCCCACACCTCGCCGATCACGGCGTAGTCGAAGGCCCGGACACCGTCGAAGATCAGGCAACCCACCGTACGCATGGCAGGAATCTATCGATGGTCGGCATCTCCGCCCATCACGCCTCCCCGGTAGCGCCGACCACCATGGACGGCATGACGAACCTCGACGCCTTCGACGCCCCCCTCGCCCTCGACCCCGACGCCGTCCTGCTGCTCATCGACGTCCAGAAGGGCTTCGAGGCCCCCGCCTTCGGCCCCCGCGACAACCCGCAGGCCGAGCAGCGGATGGCCGAGCTGATCACCGCCTGGCAGGACACCGACCGCCCGATCGTCACCGTGCAGCACGACGGCCCGGGCACGCCGCTGGCCGGGGGCACCCCGGGGCACGACCTGAAGGACTTCGTCGCCGGGCTCACCCCGGCGCTGCACGTCACCAAGACCGTCAACAGCGCCTTCTACGGCACCCCCGACCTGCACGCCTGGCTGCAGGAGCGCGGCGCCCGGCAGGTGGTGGTCACCGGGATCATCACCAACGTGTGCTGCGAGACCACCGCCCGGATGGCCGGCAACCTCGGCTACGACGCGATCTTCCCCACCGACGCCATGCACTCCTTCGACATGGCCGGCCCGGACGGCACCACCATCCCGGCCGCCGACCTCGCCCGCGCCACGGCCGCCACCCTGCACGCGATGCGCTTCGCCAAGGTGGTGACCACCGAGGACGTCACCGGAGCCGCCCGGGCCTGAACAGCGGCTCGTAGGCATTGCCCTCCTCGGCGTCGAGCAGCACGTACGACGCCCCGGGGCCCAGCGCGAGCTCCCGCAGCCGCGCCAGGGCCCCGAAGGCCGGGGGACGTCGGGCCCGAGCACGGCGGCCGGGGGGCCGCTGAGCCCGAGCGCGGCGGCGGAGTCGGCGCGGACGGCGTCGAGGAGGGGCACGGCGGCCACCCCACGGACCACGACGGGGCAGCCGTCAGGCCGCCAGCCGCTCCGCCAGGTACTCCTCCCAGGTCCGCCGCCCGTGGTCGGCGCCCGCCGGGGCCAGGTTCTCCCCCGCCCGGTACGCCCGCCCGACCTTGCCCGGCACCCGGAGCGGCAGCCGCCGGCGGCTGCGGCCTCGCGCCGCGAGGTAGCCGCGGGTCAGCTCCTCCATCGCGTACACCGTCGGACCGGCCAGGTCGGGCACCGCCCCGGCCGGCTCGCCCAGCGCCAACTCCACCAGCCGGGCGGCGACTTCCCGCACGTCCACGGGCTGCCAGCGGACCCCGCCGGGGGCCGGGACGAGCGGCAGCCGGGCCGTCTTCTCCGCCACCGTGAACGCCAGGTCGTGGAACTGCGCGGCCCGCAGGACCGTGTACGGCAGGCCCGATTCGGCCACCGCCCGCTCGGCGGCGTGCTTGGCCCGGAAGTAGCCGAGCGGCAACCGGTCCGCGCCGATCACCGAGATGTACACCAGGTGCCGCACCCCGGCCCGCCGGGCGGCGGCGACCAGCAGCCGGGTGGCGACGTCGTCGCCCTTGGGGCCGCCCGCCAGGTGCAGCACGGTGTCCACGCCCGCCAGCGCCCCGTCCAGCCGGGCGGCCGCCGTCGCCGGGTCGCCGAGCAGGTCGCCGCGCACGTACGCGACGCCGTCGGCGTCCGGGCGCTCCCGCCGGCTGAGCACCCGCACCGGCAGCCCGGCCGCGCGCAGCAGCGGGACCACCTGCCGGCCCAGGGTCCCGGTACCTCCGGTGACCAGCACCGTGTTCTTCGTCATGACCGTCTCCGATTCGTCCCGGGAGGGGAGTTGATCTCCCCGCCGCGGCCGTTGTTGGGTGACTCCTGCTGCCCTGACCCCCGGCGACGAAGGAATGTGACACGTGGACGAGAAGGTGGACGGGGAATCCTCCCGGACCGCGCTCTTCGAGGAGCACCGCCCGCACCTGCGCGCGGTCGCGTACCGGATGCTCGGCTCGATCAGCGAGGCCGAGGACGCCCTCCAGGAGGCCTGGCTCCGCTACGACCGCACCGACACCGCCGGGGTGGACAACCTCGGCGGCTGGCTGACCACGGTGGTCTCCCGGGTCTGCCTGAACCTGCTGCGCACCCGCGCCCAGCGCCGCGAGGAGCCGCTGGAGCCCGCCGGGCCGGGCGGCGAGCCGGGCCCGCCGCGCATCCCGGACCCGCTGCTGCGGCGCGAGGGCGTGGTGGACCCGGAGCAGGAGGTGATGCTCGCGGACTCGGTCGGGCTGGCGCTGATGGTGGTGATGGAGTCGCTGTCACCGGCCGAGCGGGTCGCCTTCGTGCTGCACGACCTGTTCGCGGTGCCGTTCGAGGAGATCGCCCCACTGATCGAGAAGACCGCCGCCGCCACCCGCCGGCTGGCCAGCCGGGCCCGCCGCAAGGTGCAGGGGCAGGCGCCCGCGCCCGACCCGGACCTCGGCCGGCAGCGGGCGG
This sequence comes from Kitasatospora sp. NPDC057518, assembly GCF_042802075.1. NCBI lineage: Bacteria > Bacillati > Actinomycetota > Actinomycetes > Kitasatosporales > Streptomycetaceae > Kitasatospora > Kitasatospora sp. NPDC057518. The sequence continues at coordinate 9,572 of NZ_JBHVEU010000095.1, read as the reverse complement.
CCGTGGACGCGTTCTTCGCCGCCGCCCGCCACGGCGACCTGGACGCGCTGCTCGCCGTGCTCGACCCGGACGTGGTGCTGCGCTCGGACGGCGGCGCGCTGCTGGCCCGGCACACCGTGGTGCTCTCGGGCGCCGGCACGGTGGCCGGCCAGGCCGTCCTGTGGGGCACGCTGTCGCCGTTCGCCCGCCCGGCGCTGGTCAACGGCACCGCGGGCGCGGTGGTCATCGGCGACAACGGCCGGCCGCTGTCGGTCATGGCGTTCACCGTGGTGGACGGCGCGATCGTCGCGATCGACGTGCTCACCGACCCGGAGCGGCTGGCGGGCCTGGACCTCACCGACTTCCGGAACGGCTGACCCGGGAGGCGGGGCGGGGAGGGCGGCCGCGCCCTCCCCGGTCAAGCCCGGTCGGCCCTGCGTTCCCCCCGGTCACCGCGCCACCCTGACCAGCCCCTGAGGCGACGTCACCAGCCCTGCGCGACCACCCAGTCGGCCAGCTTCCGGGCGCAGTCGTCCACCGCCTCCTTCCAGCTGTGCTCCGCACCGTCCCCGGCCTGGTCGCTGACGTGCTTGACCAGCCGCACCGGCAGCCCGGCGCGGTGGGCGACGGTGGCGACGGCGTAGCCCTCCATGTCCACCAGGTCGGCGTGCTCGGCGAGCCGGTCGCGGGCGTCCGTGTCGGAGACGAAGAGGTCGCCGGTGGCCAGCACCGGGCCGTCGCCCTTGCCGATCACCAGCGGGGCCCCGTACTCACGCCCGGTGAGCGCGTGCAGGGCGGCGGTGTCGAGGTCGTGCTGGATCACCTGGACCACGTGGTGGGTGCCCTCCCAGCCGGGGCGCAGCGCGCCGGCCGTACCGAGGTTGATCACCTCGGACGGCTTCTCGCCCTGCGCGAGGACGGTGGCCAGCGCGACGGCGGCGTTGACCTTCCCTATCCCGGTGAGCAGCACGGGCAGGCGGTCGTCCAGGTGGGCGGCCTCCTCGCGCACGGCGACGACGAGCAGCGGACGGTCGGGCGAGATCGTTCCAAGCAGGCGCATACCTCCATCGTACGGAGCGAGGGGTCGCCGCACCCGGGAAAGCCCGCCCGCAACCGGACCCCCGCGCTCCGTCCGGCCGGGGGAACCGCGTAGGGTGCGGCCCGCGTCGGACGGTTCGCCACCTCTCGGGACGACCGGCAGGAGACGACCGGCGGGAGCGGCACGAACCGTACGGGCCGTACGGGACCGTACGGGCCGCACCGACGGCGCCGACGGCACCGGCCACGCCGGTGCTGCGGGCCGTCCGGGGGACGTGCACGACATGCTCAAGATCGGCGCAAGTCAGGTGTGGTCGGGGGGAGTCACGGCCATACTGCTGCCATCGGTCGGGCCCCGGGGACGGGCCCGGCCCCAGGGGAGGATGAGGCGGGTGGCAACACCAGTAGGCAACGGCGCGTCCGGCGCCGCGTTCCCGGCACGGCCGAACCAGCTGCCGGGGGCGCCGGGCGCCGCGGTGGCGACGGCCGTGCCGGTGGCGGCGGCCGCACCGGGGGCACCGGCCGTCCCCGGATCGGCCCCGCTCGCGAAGTCCGGCGGGGCGCCCCCGGCGGCCAGACCCGGTGGGGCGCCCGAGAAGCGCCCTCCGGCGGCCGTCGCCACCGGCGTGCGCGCCCGGCTCGCACAGGCCACCCGCACGCCCCCAGGGCGGCTGCGACTGGCCGGCGTGGTGCTCGCGGTGCTCACCGTCGCCTTCGGCGGGCTCACCGCCTGGCAGCTGGAGACCAGGGCGCAGGCCGCCGACCGGGTGGTCTCGTACAGCCAGCCGCTCAGCCGGGACGCCGCCGAGATCCACCGGAGCCTGGCCGACGCCGCCACCACCGCGGCGAGCGGCTTCCTGCTGGCCGGCGCCGAGCCCGACGCCGTCCGCACCCGCTACGAGCAGGACATCGCCACCGCCGCCAAGCTGATCGCCCAGGCCGCCGCCCGGACCACCGCGACCTCGCCCGCCCAGGGCTCGCTCTCCCGGCTGAACCAGCAACTCCCCGCCTACGCCGGCCTGGTGGAGACCGCGCGGGCCGACAACCGGCAGGGCATCCCGCTCGGCGGCGCCTACCTGCGGTACGCCTCCGAGCAGATGCAGACCGTGCTGCTGCCGGCCGCCGCCGAACTGGCCGCGGCCGAGAACCAGGAGCTGGCCGACGACTACGCCGAGGCCAAGGCGGTGCCGTGGGCGGCGTACGGCCTGGCGCTGGTCACCCTGGCCGCGCTGGCCTGGGTGCAGCTCACGCTGTTCCGCCGCACCAACCGGGTGTTCAACATCGGGCTGCTGGGCGCCACCGCCGCCGTCCTGGCCGGCGGGCTGTGGCTGGCCGTCACCGGTCTGACCACCAGCGCGGCGCTCAAGCGGAGCGTCCACGAGGGCGCGGCCCCGCTGAAGGCGCTCAACACCGCCCGGGCGGACGTGCTGACCGCCCGGCTGGCGGAGAACCTCCACTTCGTCGCCCGCGGCTCGACCACCAAGTACGCCGACCAGTGGACGAAGGCCGTCGGAGACCTCGCCGGAACCACCGACGTCCCGGCGGACCGGTCCGCCGGCTCGCTGCCGGAGGCCCTCCGCCTGGCCCCCTCGGCCGCCCAGCCGAGCGTCCGGGAGGCCGCCAAGCAGTTCGACGAGTGGCGCAAACGGCACGACGAGGCCCGGAAGCGGGAGGTGTTCGAGGCCGACTACCAGGGCGCACTGGAGGCCACCGTGACGGCCAAGGGCGACGCGGCCACCGCCGACGCCTCCTTCAACGCCACCGACAAGGCGCTCGCCCAGGCCGCCGACATCGAGCAGGACCGCTTCAAGCAGGCCGCCGAGGGCACCGGCGGGGACCTGCGCACCGCCGCCGTCGCCGCCGCGCTGCTCGGCCTGGTGGCCGCGGCCGCCGCGCTGCGCGGCCTGGGCCGGCGACTGGCCGAGTACCGGTAACGGGCAAGGGGGAGAGCGACCGATGCGCACCAGGGGTTTCAGGAGCTTCAGAGGTTCCAGTGGTTCCGGCCGTTCCGGCGGTTCCGGGAGGAGGACCAGGCCCGCCGTCGCGGTGGCCCTGCTGGCGGCCGGCGCGGCCGTGCTCGCCGGGGGCGGCCCGGTCGGCGCCGCGCCGGCGGCCGTGCACCGGACGAAGCAGGACCAGCAGGAGCAGCAGGAGCAGGCCGACGGCTGCGACGTCACGAAGAGCGTGCCGCCGAGCACCGACGACGGCCCGGCCGTGAAGGCCATCAAGGCCAGGCGCAGCCTGGTGATCGGCGTGGACCAGAACAGCTACCGCTGGGGCGCCCGCAACCCGAACACCGGCCAGATCGAGGGCTTCGACATCGACCTCGCCCGGGCGATCGGCGCGGCCGTCATGGGCGACCCGGAGAAGGTGGTGCTCAAGCCGGTGGCCACGGCCGACCGGATCGACGCCATCAAGAAGGGCCGGGTCGACCTGATCGTCCGCACCATGACGATCAACTGCAAGCGGATGGAGGACGTCGCCTTCTCCAAGCCGTACTTCAACATCACCCAGCGCGTCCTGGTGCCGACGGCCTCGCCGGCGAAGAACATCGACGACGCCGTCAAGGACCAGCGGGTCTGCGCCGCCGCCGGCTCCACCGCGCTGACCGTGGTCACGGAGAAGAAGACCGCCCGGCAGGTCGTCACGGTGGAGAACCAGCTGGACTGCCTGGTCCTGATGCAGCTCGGCAAGGTCGACGCGACCATGACCGACAACGGCCTGGCGGCCGGTCAGGCCGCGCAGGACCAGACCGTGCGGATCGTGGACGGCGAGGCCCAGCCGGAGGTGGTCGGCGTCGCCATGCTGAAGGACAGCACCGACCTGACCGCCCGCGTCAACCAGGTCCTGGCCGACTACTACGCGCGCGGCGACTGGGCCCGTTCGTACGAGCACTGGCTCAAGCCGTACATGCTCAACGAGGCCGACCGCTACTGGCCGGGCACCCGCTGAGCCGGCGTCGGGGCCGCCCCGGGGTCCACCCCGGGCCGGTCCGGGGGCGACGCGGGGGACGGCGCGGAGGAGGTAGCGCGCGGGCCGTCAGCGGGGCGTTGACGGTGCCTTGACGCCCCGCGCCCGCTCCGCCCGAACGGCCACCGGCTAGGGTTCGGGACGATCACCACGGGGAGACCGGTGGTGGACACGGGGGTTGTCGTGGGACCGCACGTCCGGTACGTCCAGCACGTCAGGTACGTCAGGTACGTCAGGTACGTCAGGCACGTCGGGATCGCACGCGAGGAAGGAAGGACACCGCGGTGGCGGCATCGGCTGGCCCGGTACTGAACCGGGAGGAGGTCGACCGCGCGCTCGCCCGCCTCGGCGCGGAGCGGGACGCGGTCGAGTCGGCGCTGCTCGCCCTCCAGGACCACTCGGGCCTGCGGCTGCTGGACGGCGCCGAGCTGTCCGGACGCACCCTGGAGCGCTGGTCCGTCGCCGGCAAGGGCCTGCCCCTGCTCTGGGCGCTGTTCGACCGCTACTCCGAGGCGCTGGCCTCGGCGCGCGCCGTCCGGGCCCGCAAGGCCAAGCCCGGCGCACCCGAACTGGCCGAGCTGAGCGAACTGCTGACCGGAGACGCGGTGACCGTCCCCGGCGGGGTGGTGCCGGACGGCCCGCAGGTGCTCGGCGCGCCGGCCAGGCTGGTCGAGCGGATCAGCCTGGACGCGCTGATGGTGCGGATGAACTCCTGGTACGCCACCGTGCTGGAGGTGGTCAGCGCCGCCGACGCGGTCTGGTCGGCGCTGCCCGCCCGGATCGACCTGCTGCTGGCCGAGCTCCAGCGGGTGCGCACCCTCGCCGCCTCGCTCGGCGTGCGCACCGGGAGCCACCCGCTGGGCGACGACCTGGCCGGGATCGAGCAGGACCTCACCGGGCTGCGCGCCGAGGTCCACGGGGACCCGCTGGCGCTGTGGCGCCCGGCCCGGGTGCCCGCCCAGCGCGGCACCGTCCCGGAGGGCTCGGCCTTCGCCGGCCCGGCCGGGGTGGTCGACACCGAGCGGTTCGACCGGGCCGGGCGGGCGCTGGACGGCGTCCGGCTGGAGCTGGAGGACCTGCTGCGGCTGCGCGACGAGGCCGAGGAGCGCCTCCAGGGCGTCGGCGACCTCCTCCAGCGGGCCGACGCCACCCTGGCCGAGGCCCGCCGGGCGCGCGGCGAGGTGCTGGCGAAGATAGCGTCCAGCGACGTCCCGGCGGTGCCCGGACCGGCCTCGGCGCTGCGCGAACGGATCGTCGCGGCCCTGGACCTGCGCCAGGCCGGGCAGTGGGGCCGGCTGGCGCCGCTGCTGGACACGCTGGAGGACGCCGCCGCCAAGGAGCTGGGCCGGGCCCGGCAGTCGCTCACCGAGGTGACCCAGCCGCTGGCCGTCCGGGCCGAGCTGCGCGGCCGGCTGGACGCCTACAAGGCGATGGCGGCCCGGCTGCGGGTCTCCGAGGACCCGGAAGTGATCGAACGGTACGAGAAGGCGCGCTGGCTGCTGTGGAGCGCGCCCTGCGACCTGCGGGCGGCGGCCGCCGCGGTGGCCCGGTTCCAGCAGTCGCTGCGCCCGGCCCAGACCGAGGCCGGGCAGGCACAGGAGGCGGCCGGCCAGGAGCCGGCCGACGGACAGGTCCAGGGGGGCTGAGGGTGATGGGCGGGACGTGCGAACGGCCGGAGTGCTCCGGCAGCGGCAGGATCGACGCCGACGGCTACTGCGACGAGTGCGGGCTCGCCCCGGCGGGCGGGACCACCGCGACGACCGGAGCGGCGGCGGAGGCACCGGGCGCGGGGGCGACGGGGACAGCGGGGGCACCGGCGGCGGGGGCACCGACGGCCGCCGGCCCCGGCGCGCCCTGCCCGCGCGACTGCTCCGGCACCATCGACCCGGACGGCTACTGCGACGAGTGCGGCCTGACCCCGCCCGGTGGCGACACCGGCGTCACCCAGCCCCACGTCCCCTCCGCCCGGGTCTCCCCCGGCCCCGGCCGGAACGGCTCCGGCCGCGGCGGCTCCGGCCACGACGGCTCGGCCCGCTCGCTGTCGGTCCGCACCGGCTCGGCCCGCTCGATGTCCGGCCGCTCCCGCTCGCACCGCTCGACCCGCACCGGCAGCAGCCGCTCCCTCTCGGTCCGCTCCACCCGGGGCGGCTCCACCGCCGGCACCCGCAACCGGCTGGGCGCCGGCCTGGTCACCGTGCCGACCGTCGAGGCGGCCGACCCGTCCCAGGCGGTGCTGGCCGACCCCGAGGTGCCCGAGCGCAAGCGGTTCTGCTCCAAGTGCGAGACCCCGGTGGGCCGGGAGAAGAACGGCCGCCCCGGCCGCCCGGACGGCTTCTGCACCAAGTGCGGCACGCCGTACTCGTTCACGCCCAAGCTGCGCCGCGGCGACCTGGTCGGCGGGCAGTACGAGGTGGTGGGCTGCCTGGCGCACGGCGGGCTCGGCTGGATCTACCTGGCGGTGGACCGACGGGTCCACGACAAGTGGGTGGTGCTCAAGGGCCTGCTGGACACCGGGGACGAGGACGCGCTCGCGGCGGCCGTCGCCGAGCGGCGCTTCCTGGCCGAGGTGGACCACCCGAACATCGTCCGGATCATCAACTTCGCCGAGCACCCGGACCTGCGCACCGGCTCCACCGACGGCTACATCGTGATGGAGTACGTCGGCGGGAAGTCGCTCAAGGACATCGCCAACGAGCGCCGCACCGCGGACGGCCGGCGCGAACCGCTGCCCGTCGAGCAGGGGATCGCGTACGCGCTGGAGGCGCTGCCGGCCCTGGGCTACCTGCACGGCCGGGGCCTGGTGTACTGCGACTTCAAGATCGACAACGTGATCCAGAGCGGCGACACGCTCAAGGTCATAGACATGGGCGCGGTCCGCCGCTTCGACGACGACGGCCCGATCTACGGCACCATCGGCTACCAGGCCCCGGAGATCGCCACCGACGGCCCCTCCATCGCCTCCGACCTGTACACCGTGGCCCGCACCCTCGCGGTGCTCACCTTCGACTTCCAGGGCTACAGCGGCACCTACCGCGACTCGCTGCCCGGCCCGGAACAGGTCGAGGTCTTCGCCAGGTACGAGTCGTACTACCGCTTCCTGGTCCGCGCCACCGACCCGGACCCGGCCCGCCGCTTCGCCTCCGCCGAGGAGATGGCCGACCAGCTCACCGGCGTGCTGCGGGAGGTCCTGGCCCTCCAGGACGACCGGCCCCGACCCGCGCCCTCCACCCTGTTCGGCCCCGAACTGCGCGTCGTGGACACCGAGTTGGTCCTGCCCACCGAACAGGCCGGGCAGCTCCGGGTGGCCCCCCTGGACCCGGCCGCCGCCGCCCTCGCACTGCCCGTCCCCCGGGTCGACCCCGGCGACCCGAACGCGGGCTTCCTCGCCGTCCTGGTCACCCCCGACCCCGAGGAGACGCTCGCCGCACTGGCCGCCGCGCCCGCCGTCTCGGTCGAGAGCCGGCTGCGCGAACTGCGCGCCCTGCTCGAACTCGGCCGCCACGACGACGCCGTGAACCGCCTCACCGAGCTGGAGCGGGACCAGCCGGACGACTGGCGGGTGGTCTGGTACCGCGGGCTGACCGCCCTCGTCGACGGCTCCTCCACCGCCCTGCGGGCCGCCGCGGAGGCCTTCGACGCGGTCTACGACGCCTTCCCCGGCGAGGCCGCCCCCAAGCTGGCCCTCGCCATCTGCGCCGAGCTGCTCGGCGACGGCGGCGACGCGGCCGAGTTCTACCGGCTGGTGTGGGCCACCGACCACGCCTACCTGAGCGCCGCCTTCGGGCTGGCCCGGGTCCGGCTGGCCGAGGAGGACCGGACCGCCGCGGTCCGCGTCCTGGAGACCGTCCCGGCCACCTCCAGCCACTACACCGCCGCCCGGATCGCCGCCGTCCGGGCCCGGCTGCGCGAGCGCCGGACCACCGACGACCTGGCCGCCGACCTCGGCGCGAGCTCCGCCCAGCTGACCGCGCTGCGGCTGGACGCCCGCCGCCGCGAGGAGCTCGCCGTCGAGGTGCTCGACACGGCCCTCGGCTGGGTCGGCGCCGAGGAGGCGGCCGGCCGGCGCACCACCGACCTGGTGGTACTGGGACGTCCCGCACAGGAGCGGGAACTGCGCTTCGCCCTGGAACAGTCCTACCGGGTACTCGCCCGGTTGGCCGACCGGGCGGAGACCAGGATCGAGATGGTGGAACGGGCCAACCGTGCCCGTCCCAGGACGTGGGTGTAGCAGATGCCGCAGCAGACCGAGTGCCCGAGCTGTTCGGAGCCGATGGACCAGGAGGACGCCTACTGCGGCTCCTGCGGGACCGGCCGGGACGGCCGGGCGGCCCCCGGCTCGATGCCCACGAGCTGGGCCGCCGCCCGCGGCGAGGCCGTACCGTCGCCGCGCGGGCAGGTCTGCGTGCACTGCGGGCAGCCGCAGGTCGCCCCGGACGGCTACTGCGAGGGCTGCGGCAGCGCCCAGCCGCGCCCGCGCGACCACATGGAGAAGGCGCTCGGGGGCGTCGCCGGGGTCAGCGACCGCGGCGTGCGCCACCACCGCAACGAGGACTCCTTCACCGTCGCCGCGACCTCGCTGCCCGGCGGCGAACCGGTCGTGGTCGCCGTGGTGTGCGACGGCGTCTCCTCCTCCGACCGCCCGGACGAGGCCTCGGAGACCGCCGTGGACGCCGCCTCCGAGTCGCTGCTGACCGCCCTGGAAGCCGGCCGGGACCCGAACTCGGCGATGCGCCAGGCCGTCGCCGACGCCGCCGACGCGGTCGCCGGCCTCGCCACCGACGGCGCCGGCCCCACCCGGCCCGACCTCAACGCGCCCGCCTGCACCTTCGTCAGCGCGATAGCCGCGGGCGGCCGGGTCACCATCGGGTGGGTCGGCGACACCCGGGCGTACTGGATCCCGGACGACCGCGCCGCCGCCGAGCCGTTCCGGCTCACCCAGGACGACTCCTGGGCGGCCCGGATGGTCGAGGCCGGGCTGATGAGCGAGGCCGAGGCCTACGCCGACCCCCGCGCGCACGCGATCACCGGCTGGCTCGGCGCCGACGCCGAGGAGGTCGTGCCGCACACCCTCGACTTCACCCCGCACGTCCCCGGGGTGGTGCTGATCTGCACCGACGGGCTGTGGAACTACGCCGAGGCGGCCACCGACCTGGCGTACTACGTGCGCCCGGACGCCCGCACCGAACCGCTCGCCACGGCGCAGACCCTGGTGAAGTTCGCGGTCGCGGCCGGCGGCCACGACAACATCACCGTCGCCGTGCTGCCGATCGACCCGCCGGCCGCCGCCCTCGAGGCGGCCGAGGAGACCCCCACCGCGTTCGACCTGCCGGTGATCGCTCCGCGCGCGGCCGTCCGGCCGGCCCCGGAGGAGGACGAGGACTACGAGCCGACCCTGCCGGACCTCCCGGTGATCGGCTCCGCCGCCGCCCCGCTGCCCCCGGCCCCGCCCGTACCCCCGGTCCCCCCGGCGCCGTCCGTCCCGCCGACCACGCGCCGCCCCCGCCCGGACCCGACCCGGAGCCGCAGCCCGCCTAAGGACCCCGCCGTAAGCGCGGATGCGCAGGCTGCCCGATGCGCCCGCCCCA
>NZ_JBHVEU010000094.1:0-23417 GCF_042802075.1 Kitasatospora sp. NPDC057518 | reverse complement strand
GGACGCGTGCTCGCGTCCCGGGCCCTCGGCCTGTGTGGCCGTACGTCGTCAGCCGCGCGCGGCGGCCACGGCGGCGCCCAGCGCCTCCTTGATCCGGGGGCCGAGACGGGCGAAGCCCAGCTCCTTCATGGCCGCCCGCAGCAGCTCCTCATCGGTCCGCTCGGCACCGTCGCCGTCCACCCACCGCACGACGGCGAGCAGCTCGTCGGCGGAGTAAGCGGTCACGGGGCGGCCGGGCGTGAAGTCCGGCTTCGCGGGACGGGCATCGGCCTCGGGCTCGGCGGTGGGCGCCTCGACGGCGGCGACGGGCTCGGGCTTGGCCTCGGCTTCGACGACCGGCTCCTCGGCAGCGGAGACGGGCTCGGGCTCGGCCTCGGGCTCGACGGCGACGGCCTCGGGCTCGACAGCGGGCTCCGCCACCTCTTCGGCCAAAGCCTCGGCCTCGGCGACGGGCTCCTCGGCAACGCTCTCGGGCTCGGCCTCAACCACAGCCTCGGCCTCGGCCTCGACCGTCTCCGCCTCAACGGCAGTCATGGTGGCCGACTCCTCGGCAGCGGGCTCCACCACAACGGCCTCGACGACCGCCTCGACCTCAACCGCAGGCTCATCAGCCTCCACGACCGACGCCTCGACCGACGCCTCGACAGCGGGCTCCACCGCAACGGCCTCGGGCTCGGCCTCGACAACCGGCTCGGCCACAACCTCGGCCTCGACGGAAATCTCAGCGGCCTCGACAACCGGCTCCTCGACCGCGACCGCGGTCTCCTTGACCTCGACGGCCTCGGCGACCGGGGCAGCCTCCGGCTCCGTGTCCGCCGTCGTCTCGTCCGCGGCCGCGGCCTCGGCCAGGGCGGCGGTCGCGGCGGCCACCAGGTCGTCGGCTGCCGGGGAGGGCGCCGGGAGGGAGACCACAGCGGCCGAGGTCTCCTCCTCGGCCTGCGCCGCCGCCGGCTCGTCGTCAGCGGCAACCGCGTCCGATGCCGGTTCGGCCTCGACCTCGGCCTTGGTCTCGGTCTCGGTCTCGGTCTCGGTCTCTTCCTTGGTCTCGGTCTCTTCCTTGGTCTCGGCCTCAGCCTCGGCCACCGCAGTCGCAGTCGCCGCAGCGGTCTCCTCGGCGTCCTCCACCGGAGCCGTCACCGCGGCCGGGGCCTCTTCCACGAGCCCGTCGCGCTGTCCGCCGGCCAGCGCCTGCAAGGCAGCCGCCTCGGCGTCGGCCCGGTCGGTCGGTTCCTCGGTCCCGGGCTCCTCGACCGCAGCCTCCTCCGTACCGGTCGCACCGTCGATGTCGACAGCGGCATCGGCATCGGCATCGGCCTCGACCACAGCACCGGCAGCGTCCTCGGCACCCGGCTCCTCGACCGGCGCCACCTCGACAGCAGCGGCGCTCTTCTCCGCCAGCCCGTCCCGCTGCCCGCTCGCCAGCGCCTGGCGGGCCGTGTACGCGGCCTCGGCGGCGCGGCGGTCGGCCTTGGCGGTGGCGAGTTCGGCGAGCAGGTCGGCGAGGCCGGCCTCCTCGAGGCCGGCGCGCAGGCCGCGGATGGTGGGCAGGCGGTAGAGGGTGCCCTCGTCGGCGGCGAGGCGCTCGACCAGGTCGATCAGCTCGGCGAAGGGCAGCCCGTCGAGGTCGTGGTCGGGCAGCAGGCGGGCGAGGCCGCGCAGGCCGGTGTTGATCGTCTCGAAGGCCTGGGCGGTGCGGTCGACCAGGGCGCCGTCGGTGGGCACTCGCGGGAGGGTGCCGGCCGGGGCGAGCGCGGCCCAGGCGCGGCGCTCGATCTCGGCGGAGGTGAGGGCCTCGTGCAGGTCCTCGCGGCGGATGCGGCGGTCGGTGGCGAGCGCGACGGCCTGCTTGCGCAGCGAGCGGCCGCGCAGCCAGGAGAGCTTGACGCCGTTCTCGCGGCGCCAGGTGCTGTCGGCGGTGGCGGCGGCGAGGGCGCCGAGGTCGGCGTCGTACGCGGCGGGGAAGAGGGCCGCGGAGGTGCGGTGCACCCGCTGGAGCATCTCGACCAGCAGCGCGGTCTTGGCGACGGTGTCGGGCTCGTCCAGCTTGGTGTCGGCGGCGAGGGAGAGGACGGCCTCCCAGGTCTGCTGGAGGTCGCTGCCGCGCAGTTCGGCGAGGGCCGTGGAGGCCGCGCGGGCGTCCTCGGGGGTGGCGACGGTGTCGACGGCCGCGTACCAGGCGTGGGTCTCGGCGGTGAGCGTGAAGGCCCCGAGCTCGGCGTAGCGGCCGAGGTCCTCGCGGAGGTCGGGCTCCGCGGCGGCGTCCTGGGGGTCCTTGACGTCTGCGGCGTCGGCGACGTCCGCCGGGTCGGCTGCGTCGGCGTTGCGCGAGTGAAGCACTGTCATGTGAGGTCCGGTTCTGGGCGTCGACGGCGGGGCTGGCGGCGAGGGGGCGGCGGACCGGGTGCGCGGGGTCGCCCCTGGGGCGGGGCTAGGGGGCGCGCGGTCGGGCTGCCGGTGTGGACGCCCAGAATACGGGTGCCCGTTCGAGCCTTGCACGCACCCACCGCCCGGACGGGCGGGTGTCGTGTGCCATACCCCCCGCCTGGCCGCCACTCGGGCGGTCCGACCGGGTGGTCCGGCGCCGCTCCGGAGCTGGTCCGGAAGTGGCCCGGCATTGGTCCGGACGGGTGTCTCCGCTGCTCACGGCTCCACACCGCCGGCCCTCATCCCGCGTCCTCCCGCCGCTCTCCGCCGGAGGGCCCGGGCCGCCTGTCCGGCCGCATGTCCGGCCGCCGGTCGGGCCACCTGCCGGGCCGACGGAACCGCTCCAGCGGTACGTCCCGTACGCCGCGTCCCCGTGCCGGTCCCCGTCGGCCGAGCGGCGGCCGGTACCCGGCCCGGCCGACGGCGTGCAGATCGACCGGAGCGAGGTACTCGCCGAGCGCGGTGCGGTGCCACCACGCGCCGGTTTCCCGCAGTTCGCGCCAATCGGTGAACCGGTAGAGGTAGAGGGTCGCCCGGACGTGGGTCGGCGGGGCGTCCGGGAACGGGTTGTGGCGCAGCAGGCGCAGGGTGGCCCGGTCGCCGGACAGCAGGCGGGTGACGAAGGGCAGGAACCAGGGGCGGGCGTAGGCGGGCGAGATGCCGGCGAACCACATCAGCCAGTCGAGCCGCAGGTGGTAGGGCGCGAACTGGCGCGGGAGCCGGCGGACATCGCCCGGCTTGCCCTTGAAGCCGTACTCGCGCCAGACGGTGTGCGGGGTGAGCACGGCCTCGTCGGTGCCCTCGACCACCACCTCCTGGCGGAGCCGGTTGACGCTGCCGAAGGCACCGTAGGTGTTGACGAGGTGGAGCCGGTTGAAGGAGCGGTTCATGGCCTGGGCGCGGGAGAGCATGTTGCGCACCGGCCAGTAGCTGAGCACCACGACGGCGGTGGTCAACGCGATCACGAGCGCCTCGTACCAGAGCGGCGCGCCGGGGTACGCGCGGGCGTGGACGGGCAGGCCCAGGCGGGACGGCTGCACGGCGGCGAGGACGAGGACGATGGTCAGCCAGTTGAGCCAGGCGAAGTTGCCGGAGGCAACCAGCCAGAACTGGGTGACGAGGACGGCGCAGGCCGCGTAGCTCGCGATCGGTTGCGGCAGCAGCAGGCCCACCGGTACGACGAGTTGGACGAAATGATTGGCGGCGGCTTCCACTCGGTGGACCGGGGCGGGCAGGTGGTGGAAGAACCAGCTGAGCGGTCCGGGCATCGGCTGGGTCTCGTGATGGAACCGGAGACAGGTCAGGTCCCGCCAGCAGCTGTCGCCGCGCAGCTTGATCAGTCCGGCGCCGAACTCGACCCGGAAGACCAGCCAGCGCATCAACCACAGCACCAGGGTGGGCGGGGCGGTGTCGGCGTTGCCCAGGAAGGCCGCGAGGAAGCCGGCTTCGAGCAGCAGGGACTCCCAGCCGAAGGAGTACCAGGTCTGCCCGACGTTGACGATGGAGAGGTAGAGGACCCAGAGCACCGCCCACAGCAGGAAGGCCGCCCAGAGCGGGACGGCGTCGGCGAGCCCGCCCACCACCGCGGCGGCGAGGGCGGCGCCGCTCCAGGCGACAGCGGCGAAGAACCGGTCGCTGTAGTGGAGGTGGAACAGGCCGGGGGATCGGCGGAACGGGACCCGGGCGGTGAACCGGGGCACCGGCAGCATGCCGTCGACGCCGATCAGGGCGCGGAACTGCGCGGCGGCGGCCAGGAATCCGATCAGGTAGAGGGCGGCGAGCAGGCGTTGGACGAGCAGCCGGCTCAGCCAGTAGTCGGGGGCGGCGAACCAGTCCATGCGGCCCATGCCTACCACCCGGCACCCCGGGCGCGGGCCCGGTCGGGGCGGCGGAGCGGGGACGGTTCACCCGCTCGGCCCGGCGGAATCCCGGGGGGATCCCGCGGGCATCCCGGCGAACTCCCGATACCGGCCAGCACCGGACGGCACCGGACGATCTCGGACGGCACCGGAGGAACTCGGACGGGCCCGGGCGGTACCGCGCCGACACCATCGGCACCGCACCGACACCGTGGCGGGGTCCTCTCCACGGGGGTGAGAGGCGCCCCGCCACGGCGGTGGGCGGTCCGCACCGGCCGGGGTTCAGCCGGGCAGGACGGGACCGGCCTCGCCCGCGATGGCCGAGCGTCCGGGCACGGAGCCGCCGCTCTGCTGGAGCCGGTCGACGAGCAGGGCGGCCAGCGTGCCGAGCTCCTCCTCGGTGCGGGACTGGGCGGTGATGTCCATGCCGACGGTGAGGACGCCGTTGATCCGGCCGGTGAGCGCGGCCCGCAGCGGGGTGCAGGTGAAGCTGAAGACCTGCCGGCCGCGCTGGGCGTCCGGGCGGGCGGCCTGCATCCGGACGTTGTCGAGGACGGCGGTGCGACCGGTGCGGTACGCCTCCACGACGGTCTGTTCGAGGCCCGCCGCGCCGAGCTGCGGGTACGCGGCGCCGATCGTCCCGTACGCCGTCGGCGCGCCGAAGGTGTCGGCGTGCTGGGCGTTGGCGTAGCGGATCTCCTGGCCCGGGCCCTCGGTGAGCAGGATGGGGTACGGCGAGCCGTCGAAGGCGGCGAACATCTCCTGGCGCTGGGCGAGCAGGCTGTCGCGCAGCCGGATCTCGGAGAGCAGCGCCTCGGCGAGGTGCTGGATGTCGCGCAGCCGCTCGCGCCCCCACTGCCGGGGTTCCCGGTCGAGCACGCAGACGGTGCCGATGACGGTGTTGGTGTCGTCGACGAGCGGGGCGCCGAGGTAGGCGCGGACGCCGAGTTCGTCCACCACCGGGTTCCCCGCGAACCGGGGGTAGGCGAGGATGTCGTCGAGGGCGAGGGGGGAGCGCTGGGCGACCACGTGCGGGCAGAAGCCGTGGCTCAGCGGCATCTCGCGGGTGGGAAGGTCGAAGGCGATGCCGCGTTCCGCCCAGGACGATCCGTCCTCGGCCGCGGCGTCGGCCGAACTTGGCGGAATGTAGAGCCCCCGGAACATCTGGCGTTCGTCGTTGATGAAGTTGACCATCGCGATGGGAGCGCGCGTGATACTGGCTGCCAGGTGGGCGAAGCGGTCGAAGGCCTCGTCCGCGGACGGGTCGTTGAGCCCAAGGCCGCGCAGCCTGCGGGTTCGCGCGGACTCCCCGGAGGCACCCGGGAACTGGCCTTGAGTGCTCATCACATCTGTCATGGCGCACATGTAACCAGACATCAGAACGCCCGGGCGGGTCCGATCGACCGTTCTTCAGTCCTGCCGATGTCCTTCCGGAGTCCTTCCGGCGCCCGGCCGGAGCCGCACCGGAGCCTTGCCGATGGCTCGTCAAAACCGCATGTGGACGACCGGTCGACGGACCGTCACGGAAGCGAAGATCGATTCCCGCCCGGCGCCCGGACGAAACCCCTCCCGACGGGGACGGGCCGAATCGCGCCAATCCAAGATCGACTCTGGGATGCCCCGGTACCCCATACAACAATGAGCCCTGCCGAAGACACGGACGGTTCCCGTCACCGGGACACCGCCCGGTGACGCATGCGCCGATCGCACCGGGGCGACCGGCCGACACCCCCGCACACCCACCGCCCCCCGTAGGGGTCGCCGGAGCGGCATCGACGGCACGGACGGAGGCACGGCACCACACGTATCGAGAGGACCGGAGCATGGCGATGGACTACTTCACCGACGACCGTCACGAGGGCCTTCGCGCCGAGGTCCGTGACTTCGCGGAGAAGGAGGTGCGTCCGCGGGTGGCCAGGATGGAGGCCGAGCGGACGATCGAGGTCGAGCTGGCCAGGGAGATCGCCCGGCAGGGCTGGATCGGCGTGACGATTCCCGGGGAGTTCGGCGGCCTCGGGCTGGGGCACGTCGCCAAGACCGTGATCATCGAGGAGCTGGCCCGGGTCAGCGGGGCCGCGGGCTCGATCGCGCAGGCCTCCCAGCTGGGCGTGGCCAAGGTCCTCCACTACGGCTCCCAGGCCCAACGCCGCACGTGGCTGCCGAAGTTCGCCTCCGGCGAGTGCCTGCCGACGATCGCCGTCACCGAGCCGGAGTCCGGCGGGCACGTGCTCGGGATGACCGGCACCGCGGTCCGCGACGGCGACGAGTACGTGCTCAACGGCCGCAAGTGGTTCGTCGGCAACTCCCACATCGGGGACGTGCACGGCGTGGTGCTGCGCACCGGCCAGGGCAGCCGGGGCCTGTCCGCCTTCCTGGTCGAGAGCGACCGCCCCGGGTTCCGGACCGGCTCCCCCGGCTCCCAGAGCGGGCTGCACGGCTTCAGCTTCGGCGAGATCATCCTGGAGGACTGCCGCATCCCGGCCGGAAACCGGCTCGGCCGGGAGGGGCGGGGACTGGACGTCGCCTACTCCTCCTCCACCCTCTACGGCCGGATCAACCTCGCCGCCGTCGCGCTCGGCATCCACACCGCGATCGTCGAGGACACCGTCCGGTTCGCCGAGGGGCGCGTCCTGTACGGTCGGCCGATCAACCAACTCCCGAACATCATGCTCAAGTTGGGTGAGATGCAGTCCCGGCTGATGACCGCCAGGCTCGCCGCCTACCACGCCTCCCACCTGCTCGACCACGGCCGCGCCTGCGACGCCGAGCTGATGAACGCCAAGCTCATCAACACCGAGTACGCGCTGGACTCCGCGCGCAACGCCATGGAGATCCACGCCGCCCGCGGCCTCCAGCCCGAGTTCCGTATCGAGCGCTACCTGCGGGACGCCACCCACGTCTACCCGCCGGCCGGCACCTCGGACGTCCAGCGGCTGCGGCTCGGACAGTTCGCCTCGGGCACCTACGGCAAGCAGTGGTCGGCGGAGCTGTCCGAGCTGACCAGCTGGCCCTGGAGCGAACTCGCCGCCCAGCGGGAGGCCCACGTGGAGAAGCCGCCAGGCCTGGGCGGACGGGTGCTGCCGATGCCGCTGGCGGGCTGAGATCCCGCCCGCCGCGGCGCGACTTGACCTGTTCCTGTCGCATCCTTACCGTGGCCGTCCCCGACCTCCGAGGGCCGTCGGCCCGACCCGACCGAGGGCCGTGAGCTGCGGCTTCGCGCCGGCGGAGCGTCCGGCGCGGGCACCGTCGCGAGGCCATCGGCCTTGTGCGCAGAGCCAGTTGATATTGCGCCGACCGCACCACGGGCTGATAGCGTTCCGTGCCGTCGGCGGCCGTGCTGCACCCCGCCGGACCGGTGACACCACGTCACCGGCTCCGACGGATCCCGGCCCCGGCTCCCTGCGACCCGGCCGCGCCGTACGGGTCGGCCCGCCGCTCGGACCCACCGGTCCGAACCGGCGCGCCGGTCCCGCGGCCAGGCCCCACGACCCGGTTCCAGGACCGGGTTCCACGACCCGGCCCCGCGGTCGGGTTCGACGGCCGGGTTCCACGACCCGGCCCCGCGACTCGGCCCTGCAGCAAGGAATCAGATGCCAGGCATACCGGCCCCCCGCACCGGCCACCGCGCCGGGCGGTCCGGCTCGCTCCGCAGCCCGCTCCTCGCCGCCGTGCTGGTCCCCAGCCTGGGCCTCGCCGCCGCCTGGGGCTACGCCGCCTACCTGCTGCGCGACTCCGGCCAGCGCACCGCGCTGCTGGCCGGCAGCGCGGTCGTCGCCGCGGTGGTGCTGATCAGCCTGGTCCGCGGCATCCGGACCGCCTGGGCACTGTCCGCGCGGCTGTCCGAACTGCGGGCCGACACCATGGCGCTCGCCGAGCAGGAGATCCCCGAGGTGGTCGGGCGGCTGCGCGCCGGGGAGCAGGTGCCCGCCCCGGCCGCCTGGACACCCTCCCGACGGACCGGCGACGACGTCCAGCAGGCCTCGGAGGGCCTCGCCGCCGTCCGGCAGGCCGCGGTCGCCGCCATCGTCCACCAGGCCCAGGGCCGCGAGGGGACGAAGAAGGTCTTCCTCAACATCGCCCGGCGCACCCAGATCCTGATCCACCGGCAGATCAGCATGCTGGACGCGCTGGAACGCGAGCACGAGGACCCGGAACTGCTGCGCGAACTGTTCGCGGTCGACCACCTGGCCACCCGGATGCGGCGCAACGCCGAGAACCTCGTCATCCTCGGCGGCGACCTCCCCGCCCGGCGCTGGCGCAACGCCGTACCCGTGGTCAACGTGCTGCGCAGCGCCGTCTCGGAGACCGAGAGCTACTCCCGGGTCGTCGTCCGGGGCGTGCCGCGCGTCTCGCTCGGCGGGCAGGCCGTCGCCGACGTCATCCACCTGGTCGCCGAACTGATCGAGAACGGCACCACCTTCTCCCCGCCGTACACCCAGGTGCAGATCTCCGCGAAGGAGGTGCCCGAGGGCCTGGCGGTCGAGGTCGAGGACCGCGGACTCGGCATGACCGAGACGGAGTACCAGCGCCTCAACGCGTACCTGGCCGACCCGCCCGACCTGGACGTCTCCGCGCTCGGCGACGACCTGCGGCTCGGCCTGTTCGTCGTCGCCCACCTGGCCGCCCGGCACGACGTCCGGGTCACCCTGCACCCGTCCCCGTACGGCGGCACCCGGGCCGCGGTGCTGGTGCCCTCGGCGCTGCTGGAGCAGGCGGCGCAGTCGGCCGCGGTGTCCGGGCTGCCCTCGGGGGCCCGGATCACCCGGGCTCCCGTGACCGACGTGGGGGCAGAAGCGGGGGCGGGGGCGGACGCTGGGGCGGGGGCGGGGGTCGGGGACGGCTCCGGGCCCGAAGCCCTCGGGCAGGAGCCGTCGGGTGCGACGGCCGCAGGGCGCGGCGGGCCGCCGGACGGGAGCCAGGCGGGCCCGGGACCGTTCGGCGCCCCGGGGGCCCCGGCCGTCCCCTACGGCGCGGACGGCGCCGGGGCGGCTGCTGGGACGGGTGCCGCCGGGGTCGGCGGTGCCGAGGCGCCCGCCAACGGAGGCCTGGCCGTCGGCGCCGAGATCCCCGGACTCCCCGGCGCCGTGGTCGTGCCCCGGCCCGTGCTGCCGCGCATGTACGACCTGTCGGGCAGCCCCGCGGTGGACCAGCGCCGCCCGGCACCACGGCCCGACGACGGCTCGGACGGTGCGCCGCACGCCCAAGCGGCCGTGCCGCAACGGGCCCGGGACGCCGGCCCGGCCGGGCAACTCGGCCCGGCGACGCCCGTGTACGGGGCGCAACACCCCGCGCCGTCCGCCCCTTCCGCCCCTTCCGCCCCGCAGCGGGCCTCTGCGGACTCCCCCACCGTCCAGGAGGCCGAGGAGCGGCGGTGACGCCCCTTCGACCTGCGCCGCGACCGCCCGGCGCTGTGCGTGGTCAAGGTGCTGCCGGACGATCCGGGCCGGGCGGACCGCTTCCGTGGGCGGCCCGCCTCGGTCTCAGCCGTCGGTGCGGGGCTCAGGCGTTGGCGTGGACCGGGTGGAGTTCGGCGAGCGACCCGACCAGCGGGGCCAGCTCCGGGACCTCGGTGGCCTCGGCCAGCGTCGCCTCCAGGGCGGCGTCGTGCACCGGGCGAGCCGCCGTCAGCAGGTCGCGGCCTTCGGGCGTCAGCTCGGTGTAGATGCCGCGCCGGTCGTCCGCGCAGAGGAACCGGCCGAGCAGGCCCCGGTCCTCCAGGCGGCTCACCAGTCGGGTGGTCGCACTGCTGCTCAGCGCCGCCGCGCGGGCCAGCTGCTGCATCCGCATGTGCCAGCCGTCCTGGCGGGAGAGCGCCTCCAGCACCGTGTACTCGACCACCGAGAGCTTGAACTCGGCCTGGAGCGCCTTCTCCAGCGCGGTGTCGATCATGCCGTGCAGCGCGGCGAGCGTCCGCCAGCCGCGGGCCCGGATCTCGGCCGCATCGTCGCGGATTCCCATGACGCCTACCCTTCCGTCGCGCTGCTCGTGCCGTGTGCCGGACGCGGCCCCACGTGAGGTCTCTCGTCCGGGGTCTCGTACGAGGTTTCGTCCCGTGTCTTCCTGTGACAAGTATGCCATTTGGCGCGGAATATCGGACTGTGCAAATAGTTCGGCTTATACCCCCGTCGGTTCCCCGTCGAGGGCCTCCGCTCCGGGCCGTCAGCCGCCGCGACGGCGGGGCGGAGGCCGTCCTGCGGTGAGCGACCGGACCCCGCACGAGGGTCCGGCCCGCCCGCCGCCCGGGGCGTCGAAGGACACCACGGGGCCGCACACGACCGGCTCCTCACCCCTCCCCGGACCAGGCCGAGGCGCACAGCGCCGTGGCCAGTTCCTCGGTGTAGGAGGCCGCGGTCAGCCAGGCGGTGGCGAAATCCTCGTGGTCGTCGGTGACGATCCGGCCGAAGACGTCGCGCTGCTGGTTGGCGGCGGAGGCCCGCAGGCCGTCGAGGAGTTCGGCGGCGGTGGCCAGCCCGGCGGCGCGCAGCAGACCGCGGTCGGCCGCCGCCGAGGCCTCGCTCGGGGCGAGGGCGTGCCGACCGGTGGTGACCGTCTGCTCGACCCGGCGGCCGAGCACGTGGACGGGCGGGCCGTACGGCGCCGGGGCAGTCGATCCGTCCGCCGGCTCCTCCGCCGACCCGTCCGCCGGCTCGCCGACCGTGGCGGAGGCCGTCGCGGACGCGGCGAGGTCGGCGGTCTGGAGGCGTTCGAGGCCGAGGTTGACCCGACCCGCCCGGTCCGCGGACAGGGCGAGCGGGTCGGGGGCGGCCGGGGGCGTACCGATCGCGAGCAGACGCAGCTCCGGACGGTCCGCCCGCTCCAGCCGACCGATCACCCGCAGCCGCAGGCCGGGGGCGGTGGCGAGCAGCGCGAGGTTCGCCCGGAACGGCAGGTCGGGGTGCTCGTGCGCCGGGCGCAGGACGATCACCGGACCGCCCTGCGCACCGCTCGCCGTGCAGCGCGCCAGCAGTTGCGGTGCACCGCCCGGGCCGGGGGCCGTACCCAGCAGGGTGACGTCCAGGAAGAGCAGGTCGCTCCCGGCCGGGCGGCTCTCGTACGGCAGTTCCTGCGCCGCGAGTGCCCGGGCCACCTGGGCGGAGGCCGGTTCCGACCAGAGCCGGGCGGCCGGCTCCGCCGTCCATGCCGCGCCCGTCGCCCGCACCGCCCGGACCGAGGCCCCGGCGCCCAGCCGACCACCACCGGACCTGGTCGCACCCTGGACGGCCAGCCCGGCTCGGCTGAACTCGCGGTGGCTGAGCGCGGCGTCGCCCAACCGGACCGTCCGGTTGCCCGCCCCGACCGCCTGTGGGGCGGCGGCCGCCGCGTCGTCGTGCGGCATCACCTCGGCGATCGTGCTGAGGCGCCCGTCGGCGTCCACCGCCCAGCTGACCGCACCGGCATGGGTGGCCGTCAGCACCGGCTCGGCGAACAGGCCGTAGAGCCGCAGACCGCCCTCCTCCCGGTAGGCCTGGCGCGCGGTGCCGCGCAGCTCGGCGACCGGGGCGGTGCCGGTGGCCAGGGCGGTGGTGAGGCCGAGGAGTTCGCGCAGGCCCGCGACCAGGTCCGCCAGGCGGTGGTCGGGCGCGCCGGAGCGCGCCGCCCGGACCCTGGTCGCGACGGTGACGGCCGCCGCGGCCGGGCGGTGCAGGCCCGCGAGGCGCGCCCGGTGGGCGGCGCGCAGCAGTTCGGCCTGGGAGACGGCACCCGCCCCGCTCACCCCGGCGGCCAGGACGGCGGCCGCGGCCCGGTGGAGGTGGCGGACGGCGGCGAGTTCGACGGCGGTGAGCGGGTCGCCGACGATCGGGTCGGCGGCCGGCCGGCCGGTCGGCTCCCCTGGCGCGCCGTGCGTGTCACTCCTGGGCTCGGGCTCCTGCTCGGGCTCCGGCCCCGGCTCGGCCCCGGCCCCGGCCAGCGGGCAGAGGGTGACCGCCGCGGCCCGGTGCACGCAGGCCGGGGCGAGCAGGCAGCCGCAGCGGACGCCGGCCTCCGCCGCGACCACCCCGCCCGGTGCGTGCAGCACGAGCACCGTCTCCTCGTCCACCTCCACCCGCCACTCGTCGCCCTCCCGGGCCACCGGCCGCTCCGCCAGCTTCGCCGCCGCGCCGTCCAGCCGCTTCTGCAGCCGGGCACTCAGCCCGGCCACCACCTCGGCGACCACCTCGGGCCGCACGCCCGGCCAGTCGCTCGTCCGCGCCGTCACGCTCATCGCACCTTCTCCCCCACCCAGCGGGCCAGTTCCAGCGGGCTCAACGCCGCCACGGGCATTCCGGCCGCGACCAGTTGGCCAGCGACCGCCTTCGAGTAGCGGGCCGTCCCGGTGTCGTCCAGCGCCGCGCAGCCGAGCAGGTGCACGCCGGAGTCCACCAGGGCCCGGGTCTGGGCCAGCAGCCCGCCGACCGGCCCGCCCTCCTCGAAGTCGCTGACCACCGCGACCAGCGTGCGGGACGGCACCGTCACCAGCTCCCGCGCGTAGCGCAGCCCGCTCGCGATGCTGGTGCCGCCGCCGACGCTCACCTCCAGCAGCAGGCCCAGCGGATCGTCCACCCGCTCCGTGAGGTCCAGGACCTCGGTGGAGAAGGCGACGAAGTGGGTGCTCAGGGAGGGCACCCCGGCCAGGATCGAGGCCGTCAGCGCGGCCCACACCGTGGAGGCCTCCATCGACCCGGAGACGTCCACGACCAGGATCAGCCGCCAGTCGTTGGCCTGCCGCGCCCTGGTCCGGAAGACCGGGCGCTCGGGCACGATCAGGGTGCCGCCGTCCGGCGCGGGGCGGGCGGTGGCCAGGTTGGCCCGGATGGTCCGGTCGAGGTCCAGCCCGCCGCCCGGGCGGCGGGACGGGCGCGGCACGGCGATCCCGGTCAGGGCCGGGCGCAGCCGGGTGGCCAGCTCCCGGCTCAGTTCGTCCACCAGGCGCCGCACCAGCGGGCGCAGCCGGGCCACCCGGGCCTCGGGCAGACCGCCCGCGTGGTCCAGCACGGTGCGCAGCAGCTCGACGGACGGGCGGACGGCGGACGGGTCGATCGTCTCCAGGACGTCGGTACGGCCCTGGGCGACGGCGGCGGCCAGCACCTCCTCGCGCACGCCGGGGCCGAACAGCGACTCCAGTTCCTCGGCCCACTCCCGCACACCGGGGTACGGGGCCTCGCGGCCGCCCTTGCCGCCCCGGCTGTCCAGGCCCGGGCCGGAGCCCTCGCCGTGGCCGCCGCCGTACAACTCGTCCAGGGCGGTGGCGAGTCGGGCACCGCGACCGGTCAGGCCGCCGCTGCCGGGGCGGCCGAGGAGCAGCCGCCAACGCTCGGCGGGGGCGAGGGTACGGGCGGGGTCGGGATCGGGGTCCGGGCCGGGGGCGTGCGGCACCGCGGCCGAAGCCGTAGCCGTAGCCGTAGCCGACGATGCAACGGCCGCGGGCTGCGCGGGCGTTGCGGGCAAGAGGCCGCGACGGACGAGCGCCGCACGCGCCGCGAGGTCCGCGCGCACCCAGCCGGCGAGCACAGCGGGGCCGGCCTCCTCGGGCAGGGCGGCGAGCCGGGCGCCCAGACGCTCCTCGACCAGGGCCAGCAGCCGGTCCCGGGCGGCCGGGCTGAGCGTGTCGAACCCGCCGCGCAGCGCGGGCAGCCGGTCCAGGAAGGCGTCGTCGGGCAGCGAGGTGACCCGCTCCAGCAGCGGTTCCAGTGCCTGCGGCGCGGAGTCGAACAGCCCCTCCGCGGCCGTCAGCAGGCCGACCAGCGCCCGCCCGAGCGCCTGTCGCGCCTCCGGAGCGGTCGCGCCGTCCACCCACGAGGCGGCCCGGCCGCCCAGTACCTCGGCCGGCTCCTGGCCGAGCAGCACCCGCACCGCGCCGGCCGCACCCCGCACCAGCGGGCTCCCCTGCTCGGCGAGTCCGGCCAGCACGTACGCCAGCCGCACCCCGCCGAACCGGTCCGCCCGCCGTACCAGCTCCACCAGTGCCCGCGCGTCCTGCGGATCGTCCGACCCGCCCAGGCCCTCCAACTGCCGCACGGCGGCGACGGTGAGCACCTCCCCGGCCGCGACGAGCACGGGCGGGCCGGCCACGGGCGTGCCAGCCACGGGGGCGCCGGCCACGGGCGTGCCGTCGTCTGCGGCAACGGGGCCTTCCGCCGCTCCCGCCGGGGTGTGGCCGGGGAAGTGGCCCGCGGTCAGGCGGTCGAGGACGGCGAGGGCGTCGAGGAGGTCGGGGAGGGTGGCGGAGGCGGGGAGGAGGGCGGTGAGTTGGGTGAGACGGGCCTCGGTGAGGGCGGGGAGGGCGCAGGAGGCGGCGGCGGTGAGGCCGTCGATGATCTCGCGCGGGGTCGGCTGGTCGGTCAGGCGGGCGCGCAGGGCGCCTTCGGCGGCCTGGGCGGGGGTGACGCCGCGGGTGCCGGCGACGGTGAGCATGGCGGCGGTGGCGGGCGTCCAGTGCAGGCGCCAGCGGGTGCCGAGGGTCTCAGTGCCGCCGGCGCCGGTGGTGGCGACGGGCTCGCCGTAGGGGACCTCGCAGGCGGTGAGGCGGTGCAGGAGGATCTCGCGGCGGCGGTCGAGGCCGCTGCGCAGCGGGTCGAGACGCAGGTCGCGCGGGCCGGGGTCGCCGGGGCCGGGGAGGCCGAGGTCGGCGAGGAGGGTCTCGACGGCGGGGGCGAGTCCGCTGCGCGGGGCGGCGGGGGTCGGGCGGCCGGTGCGGGTGCCGACCAGGACCTGTTCGAGGGCGCGGGCGACGGCCCGGCCGCGGCCGAGGGGCTCGCCCTGGGCGAGGACGGTCTGCACCGCTTCGACGAGTTCGCCGCGGCCGGGGGCGGCGTGGCCGCGCAACCGGGCGAGGTCGCCGGCCAGCCGGACGATCTCGCGGGCGTCGGCCGGGCCGCTGGGGTGGTCCTGGGCGCGCAGGGCCGCGCAGATCCGGACGGCGGTGGTGGTGAGCGCCTCGGCGAGGCGTTCCGGGTCCCCGCCGGCGTCGAGGACGGTGTGCTGCCACTCCGGGTCGCGGATGCCCGCCGGGTAGCCGGAGCGGGCGTCGAGCAGCGGGTAGGTGTACGGGATCAGGGACAGGACGTGCCCGGGGCCGTCCGGGTGCGGCGGCTCCTCGGTGGCGAGGGGACCGCCGAGCAGGGCGGGGGCGTGGAAGGCGCCGATCACGGCGGCGACCCGGCGCCCGCCGGCCGAGGCGGCCTGGATGCGGGACCGCATCCAGGCCTCGCGGCGCAGGTCGTACGGGTCGACGCCGGGGCCGGTCTCGGCGTCCCGGCGCAGTGCCCAGCCGACCAGCAGGGCGGCGCGCCGGACAGCCTCCGGGGTGGAGCCGGGGGCGGCCGTCTCGACCAGGCGGTCCCAGAGGTCCTCGTCGGAGTCCCGGCCGGTGAGGCGGTGGCGCAGCGCGTCGGCGACGCCGGGTGCGTCCGGGATCCGATCGGTGCGCCCGCGCTCCGCCGTGCGGGCGGCGCGGTGGGCGAGCGGGAGGTCGCAGGCGACGGCCTCCACCCCGTTGCGCCGGGCCCAGCGCAGGGCGGCGAGCTCCGGGGAGAAGTCGGCGAACGGGTAGAAGGCGGGCCCAGCCGCCTCCTCGGGCCCGGCCGGGGCCGCCGCGAGGGCGACCGGGGCCCGGGTGGCCTCGTCGGCGAGCGGGCCGAGCCAGGGCTGGAACTCGGCGGGCAGCTCGACCAGGACGACGTCCGGCCGGGCGACGTCGAGCAGCGCGGGGACCACCGCGCTGAGGGACGGCGCGTGGTGGCGCACGCCGATCAGGTAGGGGCCGGGGCGACCGGTGCCGGCGGCGGCCAGCCGGTCGGCCTCGGCCCGGACCGCCTGGTCCGCGTCGTCCGGGCGGGTGGTCTCCGCGCTGCTCATCGGATCAGGCCTCCAGTGCCGGGCGGAGGTCCCACAGGGTGCGCCAGGTGGCGGCGCCCTGCTCGGCGCGACGGCGGACCGGGCCGTCCCAGTAGCCGAGCAGCCGGGCCGCGTCGGACGGCTCGTCCTTGCGGACCACGCCGAGGAGCTGGCCGGGCAGCCGGCCGAGCAGGTCCCCGCCGTCGGGCAGGTAGGCGGCGCTGACGCCGAGCGCGGTGGCGACGGAGACCGCCTCGGCGGTGCTCATCACGGTGGACGGGCGTTCGACGTCCCAGCCTTCGGTGGACCGGCCGCTGCGCAAGTCCCGGAAGGCCGTGACCAGGGCCTCCAGGACGGCGTCGTCCACCGCGTAGGCGGCGCCGGCCCGGGCCACGGCGGCGGTGGACTGGCGGCGGACCAGGTCGACCTCGGCGGCGAGGCTGCCGATCGGGCCGACCGTCTCGAAGTTGAACCGCCGCTTGAGCGCCGCGGACATCTCGCTGACGCCCTTGTCCCGCAGGTTGGCGGTGGCGATCAGGGTGAAGCCGGCCGCGGCGTGCAGTTGGCCGTCCGGGGTGCCGGCCAGTTCGGGGACGGCGATGCGCCGCTCCGAGAGCAGCGAGACCAGCGCGTCCTGCACCTCGGGCAGGCAGCGGGTGACCTCCTCGACCCGGGCGACCGCGCCGGTGGTCATCGCGGTGAGCACCGGCGAGGGCACGAGGGCCTCGCGGCTGGGCCCCTTGGCGAGCAGCAGGGCGTAGTTCCAGCCGTACTTGAGCTGGTCCTCGGTGGTGCCGGCGGTGCCCTGGACGGTGAGTGCGCTGCTGCCGCAGACGGCGGCGGCGAGCAGCTCGGAGAGCATGGACTTGGCGGTGCCGGGCTCGCCGACGAGCAGCAGGCCGCGCTCCCCGGCGAGGGTGACGACGCAGCGTTCGACCAGGGCGCGCTCGCCGACGAACTTCGGCTCGATGACCAGGCCCTTGCGCCCGGCCTTGAGCTTCTCCCCGCCGCTGCCCATCACGAAGGTGACCACGGCGCGCGGGGTCAGGAGCCAGCCGGGCGGGCGCGGGCCGCTGTCGTGGGCGGCCAGGAACTCCAGTTCGGCGGCGTACTTCTCCTCGGGCGGGACGGTCTGCCGGTCGGCCGCGGCGGGGGCGGCGGCGCCCTTGGTGGTCTCGGTGGCGGTCATCGGCGGGCCTTCCTGCGCTTGCCGGTCTGGAGCTCTTCGTATCCGGGGGCGTCGCCGTCGACGGTCCGCTGCCAGGCCCGGGCGAACAGCTCGGGGACGGGCAGGGGGACCAGCGCGGGCCGGTGGGTGGGCAGTTCGTAGAGGGCGGCCTTCCACGTCTCGGCGGGCAGGGCGGGCGACTTGGCCTCCTGCCAGCCGCCGGGCAGGAAGAGGCTGCGGCCGGCCCGGGAGCGCTTGGCCTCCAGCACCAGGCCGCTGGCGGCGAGTTCGGCGCGGGCCTTCTTCAGCCGGGCGGGCTTCCAGCCCGTCCAGCGGGCGGCGTTGCGATCGGTCGGGTCGGGCAGGGCGAGCAGTTGGAGGTAGAGCGTGGCCGCGTCCTCGCCCAGGCTGTGGGTGCGGGACACCTCGGCGACCAGCTCGGGGACGGACAGCAGGGGGTTCTGCAGCCAGGCCGGGCCCTCGCCGGGGGCCGGCACCGAGGCGGCGGAGGCGGCCAGT
The DNA here is from genome assembly GCF_042802075.1 of Kitasatospora sp. NPDC057518. NCBI lineage: Bacteria > Bacillati > Actinomycetota > Actinomycetes > Kitasatosporales > Streptomycetaceae > Kitasatospora > Kitasatospora sp. NPDC057518. Next base: position 5,633 of record NZ_JBHVEU010000094.1, on the reverse strand, counting down.
TGCTCCGGCTCACCGCGCAGCACGGCTTCGATGGCGCCCCGCTCGGCGGAGAACCAGTAGCTGCTGGAGAGCCCGTCGAGCAGTTCGAGCAGTGGGTCGTCCGGGCCGGTGAGGGCGGCCGGGCGCAGCCAGATCCGCTCGTAGTCCTCGTGGTACGGCGTCAGGACGAGCGCCGGGCCGCAGTGGACCAGGCCGTCCCGGTCGGCCCCGCCCTCGGCGGGCAGGCCGAAGTGGGTGCGCAGGACGGCGGCCAGCGAGGCGCCCTTGACGGTGCGCACCAGGTCGAGGTCGAGCAGCAGCTCCGGGTCGGCGAGGCGGTCGCGCAGCGCGGCGGCGGCGGTGGGCAGCAGCGGGCGCAGCGGGCTGTCGGCGGGCAGGTGGTAGGCGAGCCAGCGCAGCGCGGCGATGGTGGAGCCGAGCGCGCCGGTCTCGGGGACGGCGGACTCGTCCTCGGGCGTCAGCCGCTGGCCGACCCCGTCCACCTCGGTGAACCGGAAGCCGGTGCGGCCGGCCAGCCACGGGGTGTGGGCGGGGTTGAGCACCGCCTCGACGGTGTCGATGGACACGCCCTGGACGGTGGCCAGGGCCTCCTCGGGGAGGGTGACGAGCCGTCCGAAGCGCCGGATCCACTCCTCGGCGCCGGCGGCGATGTCGGGGCCCTCGGTCCACAGGGTCTTCGGGTCGGCGGGCAGCAGGGCGCCCCAGACGGCGGCGAGGCCGTTGTGGTCGTGCCCGCGCAGCCAGGCCCGGGCGGCCTTGAACTCGGCGGCCTTGAGGCCGAGTTCGGTGGGCACGGAGATGTCCGTCCAGTACAGCAGGCCGGACGGCGGGCTGAGCAGCAGGGCGGAGCGGGCGGTGCCGATGCCGGTGAGCTCGTTGAAGGCCTCCACCCTGGCCGCGTCCCGGGGGACGGATCCGTGCAGCGCGGCGACCCTCCAGAACTTGGCGACCCAGGCGGCGTCGACCAGTTCCTCGGTGCCGCGCTCCTCGAGGGTGGTGAAGTGCGCGACGGGGCCGAACTCCCCGCTCGGGTCGTGGTCGACGGCGAGCCAGTGCACCCAGCCGTCGGCGAGCTGTCGCTGGTGGCCGATGATGACGACGGTGCGCCCGCCGTGCCGCAGCACCTCGCCCTCGCGGGGCGTGACCGGCCGGGGGCCGGTGGCGTTCGGGGCCGCCGGCACCTGCTCGGCGAGGACGATCTCGCGCAGGGTGGCGCCGCGGTCGGCCAACGGGCCCCTGGTCAGCTCACCGAGCAGCAGGACCAGCGAGGAGCGGTGGGCGGGCTCGGTGAACGGCGAGGCCACCGCGTAGGCCAGCGCGTGGATCCGGCCGAGCAGTTGGAGCCAGCCGTAACTGACGCTGCCGTTGTGCAGGGTGACGGTGGCGGGGCTGGTCCAGCCCTCGCCCTCGGCGGCGGGCGGGGCGGCCAGCACGGCGGTGACGGCGCGCAGGTTGTTGAGCACCCGGCAGCGCTCCTCGGAGCCCCAGTTGTTGCCGAAGCCGCCGATCTCGGGCAGCACGGCGCGCACGGCGTCGCGCAGTTCGTGGTCGCGGCCGTGGTCGGGCCGCCACTCGGCGTTCTTCGCCTTGCCGGGGCGCTCGGCCTCCGGCTGCGGGACGAACCGGGCGACCCGGTCCAGCAGGTCGGCGGCGCTGCGGGCGAGCCCGGCGACGCCGGCCAGCAGCCGCGGGTGGGCGATGCCGGGCAGGATCGCGCCGACCTCCGGGACGGGCAGGGTACGCGAGGTGCGCCGGGCGAGCGGGCGGCGCACGCCCTGGACGGTGAGCCAGCACCGCTCGCCGGCCGGGACGGGTTCGGTGTCGACCGGCCAGGCGGCGTCGACCAGCCGGGCGGCCTGCTCGGCGGTGACGGCGCGCAGTGCCTGCGAGCCCGCCTCGTCGCGCGGGCGCAGGGCGTGCCAGTGCGGGTAGGGCGGGATGAGCGGGGTGCCCGCGGCGGAGAGCTCGCCGGAGCGGCCGGGGCGCAGGTCGACGGTGCGGTCGGCCTGGCCGGTGAGGTCGGGCAGGTTGAGCGAGAAGTGCTCGCCGGAGGTGTGGCTGACCACCGGGGCGGCCGCGCCGGGCAGGGCGAGCCGGGCCACCGGGACGGTGTCCGTCCGGTGACCGGCCAGCGGCAGCTCGATGCGGTGGCCGTCGGCCGTGAAGGCGGTGACGGCCTTGCCGGGCTCCGTCCTGACCCAGTTGCCGAGCACGGTGCCGTCGGTGCCGAGCGGGGTCCGCTCCAGGCCGGGCTGGAGCGGCAGCAGCCAGGTGCTGCGCTGGACCAGCCGGCCGGCGTGGGCGGTGGCGGCGATCACCGGCGGTTCGGCGGTGCGCCCCAGGGTGCCGGTGGCCGGGTCGAGTTCGCGCAGGACGGCCTCGCCCTCAGCGGTGCGGCGCATCGTCCAGTAGCCGGTGCCGTCGCCGAGGACGGGGTGCTCGTGGGGCATCCGGGTGTCGCCGGCGTGCAGCGGGCGCTCGCCGGTGGTGCGGCCGCCGCCGGGCAGTTGGAGGGAGGGCGCCTCGGGCTCGCGGTCGCGGTAGTAGTAGCCGGCGATGGTCTCGCCCTCGAGCTCGAACCGCTCGTCCGGGCGGCTGGACCAGTACGCGAGCTGCTTGCCCTCCTCGGACCAGACGACCAGCAGTTCGCCGTCGACGAAGCGCAGCCTGGTCCGGTTGCGCTCGTGCGACGGCCGCTCGGGCAGCCGCAGGGTGTGCTCCAGCACGATGCCCTGCGGGCCGACCACGACGGCCCGGTCGAGGCGGGCGAGGATCAGGTGCGGCCAGGCGTCCTCGATGAGCAGGTCGCTCAGGCCGGCGCCGGCCAGGCTGGGGACGGGGTGCTGCGGGGCGTCGTCGGCGGGCGGGTCGGCGAGCTTGCCGAGCGCCTCCTCCAGGGCGGGCCAGCCGAGTTCGTCCAGGATTCCGGCCCGGAGGGCGTCGGTGAGCAGCGCGGTGACGTCGAGGGCGGCGATCCGCTCGGCGACGGCCGGGGCGACTGTCCGGATGGCGGTGTGGTACTGGCCGATCGACCGGACCAGGTCGGCGGCGCCGGCCAGGCCGCGGGCGGCGGTCAGCTCCTCGGCGCGCTCCTCGGCCCACTCCGCGAACAGCTCGTTCAGCAGCGGCACGGCGGGTGCCTGGCGCCGGACGGCCGTCTCCCAGGCGGGCGGGGTGGCCCGGCGCAGCAGCGGCCGGTAGCGCTCGTCGGCGCCGACGGCGGTGAGGGCGGAGCTGTCGGGGCCGCTCTGCGCCGCCCAGTCGCGCAGGTCGAAGCCGAGGCCGCCGGGCGGGTCGGCCACCGGCACGCCCGCGGCCAGCAGCAGGTCCAGCAGGTCGATCCGGGTGTGGCTGGCGCGGATGCCGGTGTGGAGGTCCACCGGGACGGCGTCGGCCTTCAGCCGCTCGACCATCCGGCCGGCCAGCGCGAGGGTGGCCGGGCAGCTGGGCCGGTTGCGCCAGCCGCGGCCGTGGTGGTGGCACCAGCGCTGGAGCCAGGCGGCGGCGGGCTCGGCGCCCTCGGCGCGGGGGCCGGTGAGCAGTTCCTCGGCGCCGGTCTCGGCGAGCACCGCCAGCCAGGCGGTGTCGTGCGGGGCCGGGTCGGCGGAGGCCGGGTCGGGCAGCAGTTCCAGCAGTCGGGTGCGGACCGCCGTGTCGTCGCGGCCGAGCTCGACCAGCGCGCCGTGCCAGGACTTCCAGAACGCGGCGGGCGCCCGGTTGACCGCCGGGGAGTCCAGCAGCTCGGCGAGCAGCGCCCGTTCGTGCTCGGCGCGGTCCAGCCCGGCGGCCTTGACCAGGGCGCGGGCGTCCTCGGCGATCCCGGCGTACGGGGCCATGCCGGCCGCGGAGCGCTCGGTGCACAGCTGGCGGAAGCGCTGCCAGGCGGTCAGCGGGTCGAGCCGCTGGGCGAGCTCCTTGACGTACTGGCGCAGCGACTTGACGGTGAGCGCGCCGGCCAGGGCGAACTCCAGGAAGACGGCGCGCAGCCGCTCCTCGTCCACCGTCAGGCCGTGGGTGCGCTCGGCCTCGCGGGCCTTGCCGAACCAGGCGGCGGCGTAGGTCTGGTTGCCGTGGCCGAGGAAGATCCGGCCGACCTCCTCGCAGAAGGTGGGCAGGAAGTGCGGGACGGCGCGGCCGAGGCGGGTGGCGAGCTCGTCGAAGCCGTCCTTGGCGGCGCCGGGCTTGGAGGCGGCCTGGCGGGCGATCCGCTCCAGCTCCTTGACCAGGGCGAGCGCGTGGTGGCCGTTGGCCGGGTCGTGGACCAGTGCCCAGGCGGGGAAGCCGAGCGCCTCCTGGCGGACCTGGCCGACCTCGGCGGCCCCGGCCTCCGGCGCCAGGCCGAGGAAGTCGAGGGCGAGGTCCTCGGCCGGGCCGAGCGCGCCGGGGACGAGCCGGACGATCCGGCGGCCGTCGAGCGCGGGGTGGGTGTAGGTGCGGGCGGTGAGCACGTCGGCGGCGCTGTCGGGGCGGCCGGCGTCGGGCAGGGTGCCGGACGGGAGCACGGCTCCGGCGTCGAGCAGTTCCTCGGGCGTCGCGGCGCGGTCGGCGCCGTTGCCGCCCGGGTTGGTGGTGGTCGTGGTCAGGCCGGTGGCGGTCATGCGGCTTCCTCCCCCTGGATCGTGCGGCCGGCGTACAGGGCGGCGGCCATCCGCATGCCCTCGGACCAGGCGACCGGTCCGACCTCGGTGAGCGGCAGGGCCCGGCCGTCCGGGCCGGCCCAGCTGAGCGCGCCCGTCTCGCACGCGTCGTACTCGTAGTAGTCGCCGACCCAGACCCGGGCCTCGACGGTGCGCCCGCCCTCGGTGACCGACTGGACGGCGGAGCCTCCGCGGACCCGGCAGCCGAGCCGGTTGCAGCGCCCGACCAGCTCGCGCAGCTCCCGGTAGCGGCCGCCGGCGTAGGTGGTGACCTCGGTGCCGGCCGACCCGTCGGCGGGCCGGTGCCAGACCTCGCGGTAGAGCTGCTGGACGCGCTGGGAGACGCCGAGCTCGACGGCGAACTCGCGCAGCTCGTCGAGGTCTTCGAGCAGGACGGGGTGCGGTATCAGCACCTCGCCGTCGGTGAGGCGCACGGTGTCGCCGTCCAGGTCGACCAGGCCGAGGCCGCGCTCGGCGTCGGCGCCGCGCAGGAAGCCGGCCACGGAGCCGTCCACGGCGGTGACCACGAGGTCCTTCAGGACGCCCTGCCAGGCCTCGTCCGGCCACACGGCGGTGAGCACCGCGGCGGGCACCGGCAGCGAGCGGACCATCCAGCGCTCGACGTCCTCCAGGCAGCCCCGCTCGTGCGCGGCCAGCCACTCGGCGAGCTGCTTGAGCTGGACGACCACGCGGTCGTCACCGAGCTTCGACGGCAGGGACTTGAGGTCTCGGCCCGCCGCGTTGCGGCACGCCACCCTGCCCTCCCCGTCGAGCGCCACGCGGTACCCTCCCGCGTCCGTCTCCACCCATGCCACGGCCGTACTCCTCCCACCGGGAAACACCTGTCGATCGCCTGCTGACCAGCGATGCGAGGAACGTAGCGAGGCCCACTGACAATGCGACGGGCGGGGTGAACTCCGGCCGTGACATGCAGACTTCAAACCACTCGAACGGGTGATCGAAGGGACGAAAAAGGCGGGGCGGCTGCCCCCACGC
>NZ_JBHVEU010000093.1:0-23615 GCF_042802075.1 Kitasatospora sp. NPDC057518 | reverse complement strand
GTGCTCCAGGCAGGCCTGGAGCACGCCGCGGAAAAAGCCTCACCACTCGGAGGTAAAGAGCAGAACACCGCAACATCCGCACGGCGCCAAAGGGTCCGGTGCAGGTATATCGGTACGGTCGTGCGCCCGTTCGTCAGGCCAGCCCGAGGGTGAGATGGGGGTAGCCGGCGTGGATGCGGTCGCCGAGCTTGATGTCGAGGCCGGCGATGAAGGATTCGATCTTCTCGGTGGCCTCCTCAACGGTTTCGGCCTCACCCTTGTACTCGAACTCGATGAAGTCTCCGAGGTCGCCCACACTGTCAAAGGCGACGGCGATGCTGTCGATGAACCACTCTTCGCGAGTCTTGTCGACCGTGGTGAGCTTGGTGAAGTCGAGGGAGTCCAGGATGTGCTGGACAGCGGTGGCGTCGGAGACGGTGCTCTCGAACTCGTCGCAGTGGGTCTTGATCTTCCGCTCCAGCGGGTACCACCGCTTGAAGTTCAGGGAGGAGATGCCGTCCTCGATACGGATCCGGAGCCACTCGGAGATCACGTCTCCGGAGAGGAAGTCCTTGTGGGGGGCGTTGTAGTAGTGGTCGACCTGGCGGGTCGGTCGGCCGGCTTTGCCGCCCCGGGCGGTGAGCTGGTCCTTTAGCTCCTGGGGGTCGCTGAGGAGCTTGAACTTCTGTTCGACTTCGGTGTACTTCACGGGCTTTTCTCCTGAGTGTCGGTCAGCGAGGCGATGGTCTCGCGGACGAGCGCCATGACGGATTGGACTGCTTTCGACGTCCGTGACGAGGACGTGGGTCGCCCCTCACCGTTCGTGCGGAACCGCATCAACCTGCTCGGCCGGTGCTCCTTCCGGCTCTCCGACCGGCCCGGCGGGCTGCGGCCACTGCGTGGTCCGGACGCCGTTGGGGCGTGATGCCGCAGGCACCGTTGCGGGGCCCGGGCGTTGTGCTCCGGATTACCGGGTGCCGCGGTCGGGGGTTGGGGTGCGCGGTCGTAGGCGTTCTCCCTGCGGCCCGAACATGATCAGGTATTCGACCGGTCCGCCGGGGCCGGCGTTCGCGACTCCGTGGGCGGTGCGGGTGTCGAACTCGGCTACGTCCCCGGCGCTCAGGACGAGGTCCTGCTCGCCGAGCGCCAGCCACAGTCGGCCGTACAGGACGCACAGCCATTCGTATCCGTCGTGGGAGACCTGCCGCGGCCGCGCCGGGGGTGCGTCGACGGCGGGGAGGACGTGCTTGTGGGCGTGCAGGCCCCCGACGTAGCGGGTCAGCGGTAGCACCGCCTTGTCGCCGCCGGAGCGAGGCGGCACCGGGGCGCGCGGTCCGGTCGCCGCCGCGGGTGCGGTGCCGGCCAGCTCGTCCAGGGAGACGCCGTACGCCTTCGCGAGTTGCAGCAGCACTTCCAGGGTCGGCTTGCGCCGGCCGGTCTCGATCCGCGACAGCGTGCTCAGCGAGATGCCGGTCGCGCGGCTGACGCCGGTGAGTGTGGCGCCGTGCCGCTCGCGCGCGGTCCGCAGCCGGGGGCCCATGGCCGCCAGCGTGTCGGCTGTGCCGTCGTCCGTCACCGTCGCCCCGCTCCCTGCGGCCGTGCCGCCTTCACCGCCCTGTCCTGCCAGTTTGCCACGATGGCAAGGGTGTTCGCGTCGCGCTGCCGCCGCGCCGCATGATCGGCGGGTACCCGCGGCCGCCCGTGAACCGAGGAGAAGCGATGCACCAGCCCGCGCCGTCCACCGACCTGCGCCACCGCACCATCGAGGCACCCGCCGGGCGCCTGCACCTGGTCGAGCAGGGCACCGGACCACTGGTCCTGCTCGTCCACGGCTTCCCCGAGTCCTGGTACTCCTGGCGCCGCCAACTCCCGGCCCTCGCGGCGGCGGGGTACCGGGCCGTGGCGCTCGACGTACGCGGCTACGGCCGCTCCTCCAAGCCGGCCGCGACGGACGCCTACCGGATGCTCGACCTGGTGGAGGACAACGTCGCCCTGGTGCGCGCCCTGGGCGAGGAGAGGGCGGTGGTCGTCGGGCACGACTGGGGCTCCAACATCGCGGCGGCCTCCGCCCTGCTCCACCCCGAGGTCTTCCGCGCCGTCGCACTGCTGAGCGTCCCCTACGCGCCGCCCGGCGGCCCCCGCCCCACCGACGTCTTCGCGCGGATGGGCGGCGACCAGGAGTTCTACGTCTCGTACTTCCAGGAGCCCGGCCGGGCCGAAGCGGAGATGGAGCCCGACCTCCGGGGCTGGCTCGCGGGCTTCTACGCGGCCATGTCCGCCGACACCATGCCCGCTCGGGGCGAGCCCGACCCGCACTTCGTGGCCCGCGCCGGCGGCCGGCTGCGCGACCGCTTCCCCGGCGGCAGGCTGCCCGCCTGGCTGACCGAGGACGACCTCGACGTGTACGCCGGGGAGTTCGAGCGCACCGGCATGACCGGGGCCCTCAACCGCTACCGCACCATGGACCGCGACTGGGAGGACCTCGCCCAGTACGCCGGAGCCCCGATCAGGCAGCCGTCCCTGTTCATCGGCGGCGCCCTGGACGCTTCCACGACCTGGATGGCCGACGCGATCGAGGCCTACCCGACCACCCTCCCCGGCCTGGCCTCCGCCCACATCCTGGAGGGCTGCGGGCACTGGATCCAGCAGGAGCGCCCCGCGGAGGTCAACCGTCTGCTGACCGCCTGGCTCGCCTCCCTCCAGGACTGAACCGCCGGGTGTGCCGGCCGGCCCCCCGGCGCGAGCGGGCCGGTCACCTCGGCGACGGCCTGTCGGCCGCGCACCAGTCGCGATCCGGCCTGGATGTTCCTCAACCCCTGTGCAGTACTTGGCCGTTGTGGCCTCCTGCGAGGCCGTGACCCGGCCCTGCGCGGTCGTCGGGCCGCCGCCCCCGGTGCTGTTGCGGCACGGTCCGGGCCCGACCCGGAGCGTGCCGGAGTGGTGGTCCGCGGGTGTTCGCCCGTGGATGGTCGTGGCTCGGAGGCTTCGGGCGGTCCTCCGGGCGGCCCGCCGCAAGGTGCCCGGTATGTCGGGTATGTGCGGGCCCCTTCGGGGTTCAGCAACGCACGATCATGAACCCCCGGGACGGGTTCCGGTGGTGTGCGGGCGGGCGCATCCTCGTGGGGCGGGCATCGGCGTCGAGGTGGCGGCCGGGATCTCCCGCGACCGAACCCGCCGGTTCAAGGGCGGACCCGGGGCGACGACCCGGTGGTCCGTCGGGGCCTTCCGGTGGTCGGCCGTCTGATTCTCACTGCGGGGGGCATCGATGATGGACAGTGCTGGTTGTCGTGGCGGGCGTGAGCTCCCGGCGCGTGCGGTCGCGGTGGTCGGGGTCGGCTGCCGGTTCCCGCAGGCGGACGGGCCGGAGGCGTTCTGGCGGCTGCTGCGCGGCGGTGGTGACGCGGTGGTCGGGCGGCGGGGCGGCCGGGGGCCGGCACGCGGGGGGTTCCTGGACGGGGTGGACGGATTCGACCCCGAGTTCTTCGGCATCTCGCGGCGCGAGGCCATGGCGATGGACCCGCAGCAGCGGCTGGCCCTCGAACTGGCATGGGAGGCGCTGGAGGACGCCAGGACCCTGCCGGGCGCCCTGGAGGGCAGCCGGACGGGCGTGTTCCTGGGGGTGATCGCGGACGACTACGCGACGCTGCTGCACGGGCTGGGCCCCGACGCGGTGACCGGGCACACCCTGACCGGGCTGCAGCGCGGGGTGACCGCCAACCGGATCTCGTACACGCTGGGCCTGCACGGTCCGAGCCTGGTGGTGGACACCGGCCAGTCGTCCTCGCTGGCCGCCGTGCACCTGGCGTGCGCGAGCCTGCGCAGCGGCGAGTCCGAGCTGGCGCTGGCCGGCGGGGTGAGCCTGGTCCTCGCGCCGGAGAGCACCCGGGCGCTGGAGCGGGCCGGAACGCTGTCGCCGGACGGGCGCTGCTTCACCTTCGACGCCCGCGCCAACGGCTACGTCCGCGGTGAGGGCGGCGGGGTGGTGGTGCTCAAGCTGCTGGAGGCCGCCGTCCGGGACGGCGACCGCATCCACGCCGTCATCCGCGGCAGCGCCCTGAACAACGACGGCGCGACGCAGACGCTGCCGACCCCGGGCCGGGCGTCGCAGGAGCGGGTGCTCCTGGAGGCCTGTGTCGACGCGGGCGTCGAGCCGGGCGAGGTCCAGTACGTCGAGCTGCACGGTTCGGGGACGCGGGCCGGCGACCCGGTCGAGGCCGCGGCGCTCGGCGCGGCGCTGGGCTCGGTGCGCGGCGAGGGCGATCCGCTGCTGGTCGGGTCGGTGAAGACGAACATCGGCCATCTGGAGGGCGCGGCGGGGATCGCCGGGTTCATCAAGACCGTCCTGTGCCTCGCCGAGCGCGAGCTCGTGCCCAGCCTGAACCACGTCGGGCCCGGCGAGCGGGTTCCGCTCGACAAGCTGCGGCTGCGGGTGAACACCGAGGCCGGGGCCTGGCCCTCGCCGTACGGTCAACTGGTCGCCGGAGTCAGCTCGTTCGGGATCGGCGGCACCAACTGCCATGTGATCCTGTCGGATTGGCCGGGCGTGGAAGCAGCATCCGAGGAGAAGGAGGAGGCCGGGGCGCTGCCCTGGGTCCTGTCCGGGCGGGACGAGCCCGCACTGCGGGAGCAGGCCGAGCGGCTGCGCGCCCATGTGGCGGCGCGTCTGGCGCTCGGGGCGGCCTCGGTGGGCCGGTCGCTGGCCGTCACCCGCACCGCGTTCGAGCACCGCTGCGTGGTCGTCGCGGACGACCGGGACGGCTTCCTCACCGAACTCGCGGACCGGGCGGCCGGGCGGCCGTCGGCGGCCGTGGTGGAGGGCCGGCACGAGGGGCCGCCGGTGCGGCCGGTCTTCGTCTTCCCCGGCCAGGGCTCGCAGTGGACGGGCATGGCGGCGGAGCTGATCGAGACCTCCCCGTTCTTCGCCGAGCGGATCGACGAGTGCGCCGAGGCCCTCCGCCCGTACGTGGACTGGTCGTTGGCCGATGTCCTGCGCGGGGCCTCCGGTGCGCCGCCGCTGGAGGGCGACGAGGTGGTCCAGCCCGCGCTGTGGGCGGTGATGGTCTCGCTGGCCGCGCTGTGGCGCTCGGCCGGGGTGGAGCCGGCTGCCGTGGTGGGGCACTCGCAGGGCGAGATCGCCGCCGCCACCGCCGTGGGCGCGCTGTCGCTCCGGGACGGTGCGCGGATCGTGGCCCTGCGCAGCCGGGTGCTGAACCGGATCGCGGGCGGTGGCGGCCTGTTGTCGGTGGACCTCCCGGCCGAGCGGGTGGAGCGGGACCTCGTGGTGGCTGAGGTCGCGGCCGGCGGCCCCGGACTGTCGGTCGCGGCGGTCAACGGCCCGGCGCACACGGTGGTGGCGGGGCCGGCGGCCGCGCTCGACGCGCTGGCCGCCCACTACGGGCCGCGGGTGCGCACCCGGCGGATCCCGATCGACTACGCCTCGCACAGCGCGGCCGTCGAGGAGCTGCGGGACGGCCTGCTCGCCGCGTTCGCCGGGATCGCCCCGCGCTCCACCGGCGTGCCGTTCCACTCGACCGTCACCGCCGGACCGGTCGACACCGCCGAGCTGGGCCCCGGGTACTGGTTCCGCAACCTGCGCGAGCCGGTCCGGTTCGGGCCGGTCGTCGAACGCCTGCTGGACGCGGGCCACTCGACCTTCCTGGAGATCAGCCCGCACCCGGTGCTGGCGATGGGTGTCCGGCAGGCGATCGACCTGCACGGCGGGGACGGCGCCGCGCTGAGCACGCTCCGGCGCGGCCACGGCGGCCGCCGGCGGTTCCTCACGGCGGCGGCCGAGGCCTTCGTCCGGGGCGTCCCGGTCGACTGGTCCGCGCTGCTGCCCGCCTCGGCGCCGCTCGCCGACCTGCCGACCTACCCGTTCCAGCGCCGCTCCTACTGGCCGTCCGGGATGCCGGGGGCCACCGGGAGCGAGCGGGCGGACGAGGGGACGCAGACGCTGGCGTCGACCCCGGCGCCGGTTCCGGCCCTGGACGGGCGGTCGGTCCTGGAGCTGGTCCGGAGCCTGACCGCCGTCGTGCTGGGCACGGGCTCGGCCGCCGACGTCCGGCCCGGGCGGACGTTCCGCGAGATGGGCCTGGACTCGGCCATGACGCTCGAACTGCGCGACCGGCTGGCGGCCGCGACGGGGCTGAACCTGGAGAGCACCGTCCTGTACGACCACCCGAGCCCGGCCGCCCTCGCCGCCGCGATCGGCGCGCTGAAGGCGAACGACGAGGCCGACAAGGACAACGAGGCCGAGCCGGAGGCCGGCAACGACGGCAAGGCCGGAAACGACGACGAGGCCGACGACCCCGTGGTCATCGTCGGCATGGCCTGCCGCTTCCCCGGCGGGGTGCGCTCGCCCGAGGGCCTGTGGGACCTGGTCGACGCCGGCACCGACGCCATCGGCGACTTCCCCGACGACCGGGGCTGGGACCTGGCGGCGCTCCACCACCCGGACCCGGACCGGGCCGGCACCTCCTACGTCCGCCGGGGCGGCTTCGTCCGGGACGTCCCGGACTTCGACGCGGAGTTCTTCGGGATCAGCCCGCGCGAGGCCCTCGCCATGGACCCGCAGCAGCGGCTCCTGCTGGAGGTCGCCTGGGAGGCGCTGGAGCGGGCCGGGATCGACCCTGCGGCGCTGAAGGGCAGCCGGACCGGCGTGTTCGCCGGGGCGATGCACTCCGGCTACGGGCCGAGCATGGAGACGGCCGGGCCCGGCGTCGCGGGGCACCTGCTGACGGGCACCAGCGTGAGCGTGGTCTCCGGGCGGATCGCGTACGTCCTCGGCCTGAACGGGCCCGCGCTGACGGTGGACACCGCGTGCTCGGCGTCGTTGGTCGCGCTGCACCAGGCGGTGCGGTCGGTCCGGGCCGGGGAGTGCTCGCTCGCCCTGGCCGGCGGGGTCACCGTCATGGCGACGCCCGGCATGTTCGTGGAGCTGTCCCGCCAGCGGGTGCTGGCCGCCGACGGCCGCTGCAAGGCGTTCTCCGCCGGGGCGGACGGCACCGGCTGGGGCGAGGGCGCGGGCATGGTCGTGGTCGAGCGGCTCTCGGACGCCCGCCGCCACGGCCACCCGGTGCTGGCGGTCGTGGCCGGCAGCGCCGTCAACTCGGACGGCGCCTCCAACGGGCTGTCCGCGCCCAGCGGGGTCGCCCAGCAGCGCGTGATCGAGGACGCGCTCGCCGACGCCGGGCTCGCGCCGCGGCAGGTCGACGCCGTGGAGGCGCACGGGACCGGCACCGCCCTGGGCGACCCGATCGAGGCCAACGCCCTGCTGGCCGCGTACGGGCAGGGCCGGGAGCGGCCGCTGTGGCTCGGGTCCCTCAAGTCCAACATCGGGCACGCCCAGGCCGCGGCGGGCGTCGGCGGCGTGATCAAGATGGTCCAGGCGCTCCGGCGGGGCGCGCTGCCCGCCACGCTGCACGCCGACGAGCCGTCCCCGCACGTCGACTGGACGGCCGGCTCGGTGGCCCTGCTCGACCGGGCCCGGCCCTGGCCGGAGACCGGGGAGCCCCGGCGCGGCGGCGTCTCCTCGTTCGGGATCAGCGGCACCAACGCGCACGTGATCCTGACCGAGCCGCCGGCCGGGCAGCAGCCCGGGCAGCCGACCGGGCCCGGGGCGGCGGGGGGACCGCCGGCACCGCCCGTGGTGCCGGTCGTGCTGTCGGCCCGCACCCCGGAGGCGCTGCGGGAGCGGGCCCGCGGGCTGGCCGACGGCCCGCTCGACCCGGTCGCCGCCGCGCCGGCCCTGACCGCCCGGACCTCCTGGGACGAGCGTGCCGTGGTGGTCGCCGCCGACCGGCCGGAGGCCGAGCGGGCGCTGGCGGCGCTGGCCCGCGCCGAGGAGGCTCCCGGCCTGGTCACCGGCCGGGCCGGCGAGCCCGGCCGGACCGTCCTGGTCTTCCCCGGCCAGGGCGGCCAGTGGCGCGGGATGGCGGCGCGACTCGCCGCCGAGAGCCCGGTGTTCGCGGCCCGCCTGGCCGAGTGCGAGCGGGCGCTCGCGCCGTACGTCGACTGGTCGTTGGCCGACGTCCTGGCCGATGGCCGGGCCGAAACCCGGACGGACGCCCCGGCCGAGGCCCGGACGGACGCCGCGTCCGACGCCCGGACCGGCGCGCCGACCGGCGCGTCCCCGCTCGACCGGATCGACGTCGTGCAGCCCGCGCTGTGGGCGGTGATGGTGTCGCTGGCCGAGCTGTGGCGGGAGGCCGGGGTCGTCCCGGACGCCGTGGTCGGCCACTCCCAGGGCGAGCTCGCCGCCGCCGTGGTGGCCGGGGCGCTCTCCCTGGAGGACGGCGCCCGCGCCATCGCGCTGCGCAGCCGCCTGGCCGTCGACCTGATGGGCCGGGGGGCGATGGCCGTCGTCCCGCTGCCCGCCGCGCGGGTGCGGGAGCGCCTCGGCGCGCTGAGCATCGCCGCGGTCAACGGACCGGCCGTCACCGCCGTGGCCGGCGCCCCGGACGCGATCGCCGCCCTGGTCGACGGGTACCGGGCCGAGGGCGTCAACGCCCGGGTGATCCCGGCGGCCTTCGCCTCGCACTGCCCGGCGGTCGAACCGATCCGGGCGGAGCTCCTGGCCGGGCTGGCGCCGCTGACGCCGCGCGGCGGCGGGATCGCGCTGATGTCCTCGGTCACCGCCGACTGGCAGGACGGCGCCGGGCTGGACGCGGCCTACTGGTACCGGAACCTGCGGCACACCGTGCGCTTCCAGGAGGCCGTCGAGGCGCTCGTCGCCTCCGGCCACACCACCTTCGTCGAGGTCGGCCCGCACCCGGTGCTGGGCGGCAGCATCGGCCAGATCCTGGAGGAGGCCGGTGTCGACGGGATCGTCACCGGCTCGCTGCGCCGCGACGACGGCGGCCTGCGCCGCTTCCTCACCTCCGCCGCCGAGGCCCACGTCCGCGGTCTGCCCGTCGCCTGGGAGCGCCTCACCGGTGCGGCGGCCGGCCACGTCGACCTGCCCACCTACCCCTTCCAGGGCCGCCGCTACTGGCTCACCGGAGCGGCCGGGCCGACCGGCACGGCCGACCTCGGCCAGGCGCCGGCCGAGCACCCCCTGCTCGGCGCGGCCGTCGAACTCGGCGACGGCGAGACGGTGTTCACCGGACGGCTGTCGGCCCGCAGCCACCCCTGGCTGGCCGACCACGTCCTGGCCGGGACGGTCGTCGTGCCGGGCACCGCGTTCCTGGAGCTGGCCCTGCACGCGGGAGCGAAGGCCGGGACGGCGCGGATCGAGGAACTGACCGTCGCCACCCCGATGGAGCTGCCCGCGGACGGCGCCGTCGACCTGCGCGTACGGGTGTCCGGCGCGGACGGCGACGGGCTGCGGACCTGCCGGATCTCGGGCCGGGCGACCGGCGGGGGCGAGTGGATCGAGCACGCCACCGGCACGCTGAGCGCCGACCACATCCCTGCGCAGGACCCGGCCCCGCTCCGGAACCGGGCCGCCACCGATTGGCCGCCGACCGGCGCGACGCCGGTGCCGTCGACCCGGATGTACGAGGACCTCGCCCTGCGCGGCCACCAGCCCGGGCCGGCCTTCCAGGGCCTGCGGGCCGCCTGGCGGGGCGCCGGCGGCGAGCAGTACGCCGAGGCCGTCCTGCCGGAGCCGGCGGAGGCCGACGCCGGGTCCTACCGGCTGCACCCCGCCCTGCTCGACGCCTCCCTGCACGGTCTGATCGCCGCCGCCCCGGGCCACGAGGGGCGGCCCGTACAGCCGGTGCGCTGGCGCGGAGTGTCCCTGACGGCCGCTCCGGCCGGCGGCCGGACATCCCTGCGGGTGCAGGCCGGGCCCGCCTCGGACGGCGGCCTCCCGCTGGCCCTGCTCGACGCCTCGGGGGAGCCGGTGGGGCTGGTCGAGGCGGTGGAGCTGCGCCCGGTCGCGGTGGGACGCCCCGCCGACCCGGCCGCCGCCGCGCGCGACTCGCTGTTCGCCCTCGGCTGGGAACCGCTGCGGGAGTCGGAGCCGGTGTCGTCGCCGGTCGGCCCGGTGCCGGTCGTCCCGTGGGACGCCCTCGACCCGGACGCGCTGCTCGCGGCGGCCGACCCGGACACGCCCACCGTGGTGAGCTGCCCGACCGGACCGCACGGACCGCACGGACCGTACGGACCGCAGGACGCCACCGACCCGGCGACGGCGGCCAGGACCGCCGTCCACCGCACCCGGGACCTGCTCGCCCGGTGGCTCGCCGAGGACCGGCTCGCCGGGTCCCGTCTGGTGCTGGTCACCCGGGGCGCGGTCGCCGTGCGGCCCGGCGAGACCGTCCGGGACCTCGCCCAGGCGGCGGTCTGGGGCCTGGTGCGCACCGCCCAGGTCGAGCACCCGGGCCGGTTCACCCTGGTCGACCTGGCCCCCGGCACCACCGTGCCCGAAGGCACTCCCACGATCGAAGGCGCCCCCGAGGTCCCGGCCGCCGTACTGACCCCGGAGGAGAACCAGCTGGCCGTCCGCGACGGCGCCGTCCTGGTGCCCCGGCTGGTGTCCGCCGTGGGCGATCCCGCGCTGCGGCCCCCCGAGGACGCGGCGGCCTGGCACCTGGACATCCCCGAGCGCGGCACCCTCACCGGCCTGGAGCTGCGGCCCTGTCCCGAGGCCGCCGCCGAGCCCGGTCCCGGCCGGGTCCGGGTCGCGGTCCGCGCCGCCGGGCTGAACTTCCACGACGTCCTGGGCGCGCTCGACATGCACCCCGGCGATCCGGGCCCGCTCGGCCTGGAGGGCGCGGGCGTGGTCACCGCGACCGGGCCCGGGGTCACCGGCCTGGCCGTCGGCGACCGGGTGACGGGCCTGTTCCCGGCGGCGTTCGGCACGGTGGCCCAGGCCGACCACCGCACCCTGGTCAGGATCCCGGACGACTGGTCCTTCACCCGGGCCGCCGCCGTGCCGGTCGCCCACCTGACCGCCCTGCACGCCCTGGTCGAACTGGGCGGCGTGGGTGAGGGGGACCGGGTGCTGGTCCACGCCGGGGCGGGCGGCGTCGGCCTGGCCGCCGTCCAGCTGGCCCGGCACCTGGGCGCGGAGGTCTTCGCGACCGCGAGCCCCGCCAAGTGGCCCGCGCTGCGCGCCCTCGGCCTCGACGACGACCACCTCGCCTCCTCCCGCGAGCCCGGCTTCGGCGCCCGCTTCAGTGCCGGCCCGAGTGCCGGCCCGGGTGCGGGCCCGGGTGCCGGCCCCGACGCGGGCGACCGGCGGATGGCGCTCGTCCTGAACTCGCTGACCGGCGAGCTCGTCGACGAGTCGCTCCGGCTGCTGCGTCCCGGCGGGCTCCTGGTCGAGCTCGGCCGGACCGAACAGCGCGACCCCGCCGAGGTGGCCGCCGCGCACCCCGGCGTGCGCTACCGGGCGTTCAACCTGCTCCAGCTGCCGCCCGAGCACCTCGCCCGCCTGCTGGAGCGGACGGTCGAGCTGTTCGCCCGGGGCGCGTTCGGCTGGCCCGCCGTCACCGACCTGGACGTCCGGCGGGCGCCCGAGGCCTTCGGGCTGCTGCGCCAGGGCACCCACGTCGGCAAGGTCGTGCTCACCGTCCCGCCGGTCCTCGACCCGGACGGAACCGTCCTGATCACCGGCGGGACGGGCGCCATCGGCCGGGCCGTGGCGCGGCACCTGGTCACCGGGCACGGCGCCCGGCGCCTGCTGCTGGCCGGCCGCCGGGGAGGCGATGCGCCGGGAGCCGCCGAGCTGGCGGCCGAACTGACCGGGCTCGGCGCCGAGGTGGCGTTCGCGGCCGTGGACGTCGCCGACCGGGCCGCCGTCGCCGCGATGATCGCGGCGGTCCCCGCCCGGCACCCGCTGACCGCCGTGATCCACGCCGCCGGCGTGGTGGACGACGCGCCCGTCGCCTCGCTCACCCCCGCGCGGATCGACCGGGTGATGCGGGTCAAGGCCGACGGCGCCTGGCACCTGCACGAGCTGACCGCCGGTCACCCGCTCACCGCCTTCGTCCTGGTCTCCTCGGTGATGGGGACGCTCGGCGGCGCCGGCCAGGGCGGCTACACCGCCGCCAACGCCTTCCTCGACGGGCTCGCCCGGCACCGCCGCGCCCAGGGCCTGCCCGCCCTCGCGCTGGCCTGGGGCCTGTGGGGCGACCCGGACGGCATGCTGGGCGCCCTCGGCGACGCCGACCGCGCCCGCTTCGCCCGGGCCGGGCTGGTGGAGATCGACCCCGGGCACGGCCTGGCCCTGCTGGACGCGGCGCTGCCGTCACCGCACGCCGTCCTGGTGCCCGCCCGGCTCGACCGCGAGGTCCTGCGCGACCTCGGACCGGACCTCCCGCCGGTGCTGCGCGAGGTCGTGGCGGCCGCCGGGGCGGGGCGGGGCGGGAACGGCCCGACGCCACGGCGGCACCGCCCGCTGCGCGAGGAGCTGGGCGGCCTGACCGCCGGTGAACGCGCCGACGCCCTGGCCGACCTGGTCCGGACCCACATGGCCGCCGTCCTGGGCTCCCGGCCCGAGGCGATCCCGGACGACCGGCCGTTCGGCGAGCTCGGCTTCGACTCGCTCACCTCGGTCGAGTTCCGCAACCGCCTCGGCACGGCGACGGGGCTGAAGCTCCCGCTCACCCTGCTGTTCGAGGCGCCGACGCTGCCCGAGCTGGTCGCCGTCCTGGACGCCGGGCTCGCCCCGCCCGTCCACGAGACCGGGCCGGCTCAGGGAACCGGGCCCGAGCCGGCCGCCGGGGAGTGCGACCAGGACGCGACGGCCCTCGACGAGGACGTGGCGGCCCTCGTCGAGGCCGCGACCGCCGAGGAGCTCCTCGACTTCATCGACCGCGAGCTCATCTGACCCCGGTCCGCCGCCCCACCCCCCACCCCCTACGACCACGAGCCCACCAGATCCCCACGGAGGACCGATCCGTCATGGCATCAGCATCGGACGAGAAGCTGCTCGGATACCTCAAGCGCCTCACCCTCGACCTGCACGAGGCGCGCGGGCGCCTGCGCGAGCTGGAGGAGGGGGAGCGGGAGCCGATCGCGATCGTCGGCATGGCGTGCCGGTACCCGGGCGGGGTCGACTCGCCCGACGCGCTGTGGCGGCTGCTGGCCGAGGGCGGGGAGAGCGTCGGCGCGTTCCCCCGCGACCGGGGCTGGGAGGAGGGGCTGTACGACCCCGAGGGCGGCGGCCGGAGCCTGACCGGTTCCGGCGGATTCCTGTACGACGCGGCCGAGTTCGACGCCGGCTTCTTCGGGATCAGCCCGCGTGAGGCGCTGGCCATGGACCCGCAGCAGCGGCTGCTGCTGGAGACCGCCTGGCGGGCCTTCGAGGACGCCGGGATCGACCCGGAGTCGGTGCGCGACACCGAGACCGGCGTGTTCGCGGGCCTGTCGAACCTCGATTACGGGCTGGGGCGCGGCGAGGTGCCCGAGGAGGCCGAGGGCTTCCTGACCACCGGGGCGGTGGGCGGCGCGGCGTCCGGCCGGATCTCGTACACGCTCGGCCTGCGCGGTCCGGCGATCACCGTGGAGACGGCCTGTTCGTCCTCGCTGGTCGCGCTGCACCTGGCCGTCCGGTCGCTGCGCGGCGGCGAGTGCGCGATGGCGCTGGCGGGCGGGGCGACGGTCATGTCCACCCCGCAGCTGTTCACCGAGTTCACCAGGATGCAGGGCGTGGCGCCGGACGGCCGGTGCCGCCCGTTCTCGGCCGGGGCCGGCGGCAGCGGGCTCTCCGAGGGCGTGGGCGTGCTGCTGCTGGAACGGCTGTCGGACGCGCGGCGGCGCGGCCACCCGGTGCTGGCCGTGGTGCGCGGCAGCGCGGTGAACCAGGACGGCGCCAGCAACGGCTTCACCGCGCCGAGCGGGTCGGCGCAGCAGCGGGTCATCCGGCAGGCGCTGGCGGACGCCCGGCTGTCGCCCGGCGACGTCCAGGTGGTGGAGGCGAGCAGCACCGGCACGGAGCTCGGCGACCCGATCGAGGCGCGCGCCCTGCTGGCCGCCTACGGGCAGGACCGGGACCGGCCGCTGCGGCTGGGCTCGTTGAAGCCCAACATCGGGCACTCCCAGGCGGCGGCGGGCGTCGCCGGGGTGATCAAGACGGTGCTGTCGATGCGTCACGGCACACTCCCCGCCACCCTGTACGCGGACGAGCCCACCCCGCACGTCGACTGGTCGGCGGGCGCGGTCGAGCTGGTCGCCGAGCGGGCCGCCTGGCCGGGGACGGCCGGGCCCAGGCGGGCCGGGGTGTCCTCGCAGGGCATCAGCGGCACCAACGCCCACGTGATCATCGAGGAGGCCCCGGCCGCCTTGGAGGCGGGGGAGACCGGGGACGGGGAGGCCGGTCCGGGCGGGCCGCGGCTGCTGACCCTGTCCGCCAAGTCGCCGGCCGCGCTCGCCGAACTCACCGACCGCTATACCGAGTTGCTCGCGGACGGCGGGCCGGGCGCGGACGACGGGCCGGGTGCGGCCGGCGGGTCCGGCTTGGCGGCGGTCTGCCGGGCCACCGGCCTCGGCCGGGCGCACTTCCCGCACCGGCTGACGGCCGTCGCCTCCTCGGCCGCCGAGCTGCGGGACCTCCTCCTGCGGACCCGCCGGGAGGAGGAGCCGCCGGCCGGCGTCCGGGTCGGCACCCGGACCCCGGAGGGCGGCCGGGGCCCGGTGTTCCTCCTCACCGGCGCCGCCGGCCCCCTGGCCGGGCCGGACGCCGAGGCGGTCGCCGTCCTGGCCGAGGCCGAGCCGGTCTTCCGCCGCGCCCTGGACCAGTGCGCCGAGGCGCCCGGCGGCCGGCTCTCGCCGTTCGCCGTCGGCTACGCGCTCGCCGAGCTGTGGCGCTCGTGGGGCGTGCGGCCCGCCGCCGTCCTCGGCCACGGCACCGGCGAGCTGGTGGCCGCGTGCGTGACGGGCACGATGAGCCCGGAGGACGCGCTGGTGGCGGCCCGTACGGTCCGGAACGCGGCCGCGCCGGACGCCGCCGGGTCGGAGCGGTTCGCCGCCGGCCTCGCCGCGCTGCTGCGGGACGGCCACCGCACCTTCGTGGAGCTCGGGCCCGCCTCGCCGCTGCTCGACAAGGTCCGGGCGGCCGGGCACACCGCGGTCCTGCCGTCGCTGCGCCCGGGGGAGGACGCCCGGCGCACCCTCCTCGACAGCCTCGGCGCGCTCTACACCCGGGGCGCGCGGATCGACTGGGCACGCGTGCACGGCGAGCCCGCCGGGCCGCCGGTGCGCCTGCCCGGGTACCCGTTCCAGCGCGAGCGCTACTGGCTCTGGACCGGCGCCCCGCGCCGCGCCGGGGCGCCGGCACCGGAGGGGTCGCTGGTCGCGCAGGTACGGCTGGTCGGCCCCGACGGTACGCCGGTGGCGCTCGCCGACGGCGTACGCCTGGAGGCGGTGCCGGACGCCCTGCCGCCCACCGCGCCCGCGACGGAGACGCCCGCGACGGAGCCGCCCGCGACGCAGGGACCCGTCGAGGACGTCGTCGAGCTGGTGGCCGGCATCGTCGGCCGGGCGCGCGGCGCGGCCGTCACCGGCGACGACCGGGAGCTGCCGCTGCGGCGCCTGGCCGTCGACTCGCTGATCGCGATGGACATCCGGCAGACCCTCGCCCGGCGGCTCGGCGTGGACCTGCCGCTGCGCGACCTGCTGGACGGCCGTAGCGTCACCGCGATCGCCGACGCCGTCCGGGCCGCACGCGGCGACACCGACGGCAGCGGTAGCGGCGCTGAAGCCCGACGACCCGGGACGGCGCTGGTCGCCGACCCGGCGGCCCGCCACGAGCCGTTCCCGCTCACCGACCTCCAGCAGGCCTACCTGGTCGGCCGGACCGACGCCTTCGAGCTCGGCAACGTCTCCACCTCCTTCCTGGTCGAGGTGGACCTGACGGACACCGACCCGGACCGGCTGGCCGCCTCCTTCCGGCAGCTCGTCGACCGGCACGACATGCTCCGCGCGGTCGTCTCCCGGGACGGGCACCAGCGGGTGCTCGCCGAGGTCCCCGAGTACCGGATCGCCACCGTCGACCTGCGGGCCTGCGACCCGGTCGAACGGGAGCGCCGGCTGGCCGCGATCCACCGGGAGATGCGGGACCAGGTCTTCGACACCGAGGCCTGGCCGCTGTTCGACGTCCGGGCCACCCTGCTCGACGCCCGCACCACCCGGCTGCACCTCAACTTCGACGCGCTGATCATCGACGGCCGCAGCTCCGGGCTGCTGTTCCGGGAGTGGGCGCAGGCCTACCGCCACGGGGAGCCCGCGACCCCCGCCCCGGCCGTCACCTACCGCGACTACGTGCTCGCCGCCGCCGGGGCGGACGCCGAGGGGCGCGAGCGGTCGCTCGCCTACTGGCGGGCCCGCGTCGACTCGCTGCCGCCCGCGCCCGCCCTGCCGCTGCGTCCGGGCCCGGCGCCCCGGCGGCCGGAGTTCGTCCACCGCACGGCCCGGGTCGGGGCCGGGGCGTGGCGGCGCTTCAAGGAGCACGCCGCGGCGGCGGGCCTCTCGCCCTCGGCCGCGCTGTGCGCCGCGTACGCGCAGGTGCTGGGCGCCTGGAGCGCCTCGCCGCGCTTCACGCTCAACCTGCTGGCGTTCCACCGGCGGCCGCTGCACGAGGACGCCGGCCGGGTGGTCGGCAACCTCAGCGCCACCACCCTGCTGGAGGTCGACGCCGCCCCCGGCGAGGCCTTCGCCGCGGGCGCCGCGCGCCTCCAGGACCAGCTGCTGGCCGACCTCGAACACGGCCACGTCAGCGGCGTCGAGGTGCTGCGCGAACTCAACCGCGCCCGCGGCGGGACGGGCCTGGCGGGCATGCCGGTGGTCTTCACCAGCACGATCGGCTTCTCCGCCCGGAGCGACGGCGATGACGGCGACAACACCGCCGACGGCGCCGACGGCGGCCCGGAGCAGCGCGGGGCGCTGACCGCGCTGACCGCGCTCGGCACCGCCGGCGAGCTGGCCTCCAGCTCGGTGCGCACCCCGCAGGTGTGGCTCGACCACCAGGCCCTGGAGGAGGCCGGGGAGCTGGTCCTGAACTGGGACGTGGTGGAGGAGGTGTTCCCCGAGGGCGTCGTCGACGGGATGTGGGAGGCCTACCGGGACCTGGTGCGCGGCCTGTGCGAGGAGGGCGCGTGGCGCCGCCCGCCGGCCGTGCTCGCGCCGGAGTCCGACATGGCGGTCCGCCGGGCCGTCAACGCCACCGACGGCCCCGTCCCCGCCGAGCTGTTGCACGACGCGTTCCTGCGGCAGGCCGCGGCCCGGCCGGACGCGCCCGCCGTCATCACCGCCGCCCGGACCCTCAGCTACCGCGAGGTGGACCGCCGGTCCGACCGGATCGCCCGTCGGCTGATCGAGGACGGCGCCGGCCCGGGCGCGCTGGTCGGCATCGTGCTGGACAAGGGCTGGGAGCAGGTCGTCGCGGCGCTGGCCGTCCTCAAGACCGGGGCCGCCTACGTGCCGGTCGACGCCGCCGTGCCCGGCCCCCGCCTGCGGATGATCGT
Organism: Kitasatospora sp. NPDC057518; assembly: GCF_042802075.1. Lineage (NCBI taxonomy): Bacteria > Bacillati > Actinomycetota > Actinomycetes > Kitasatosporales > Streptomycetaceae > Kitasatospora > Kitasatospora sp. NPDC057518. The sequence goes on along the minus strand of NZ_JBHVEU010000093.1, from coordinate 6,225 downwards.
GGAGACCGCCGGGATCGGCCTGGTGCTGACCCGCTCGGCGGTCGCGGCCGGGCTCGACCTGCCGGACGGCACCCGCGCGCTGCACGTCGACACCGAGCCGGAGGACACCGGCGCGGACGGCCCGCTGCCGCCCTCCCCGGCCCGGCCCGAGGACCTCGCGTACGTCATCTTCACCTCGGGCTCCACCGGGGTGCCGAAGGGCGTGATGATCGAGCACACCGGCGCGGTCAACACGATCCGGGACGTCAACGACCGGTTCGGCGTGACCGGGGACGACCGGGTGCTGGCGCTGTCGGCGTTCAACTTCGACCTCTCGGTCTACGACGTGTTCGGCCTGCTCGCGGTCGGCGGCGCCGTGGTCCTGCCCGACGCCCCGGCGCAGCGCGAGCCGGCCGCCTGGCTGGACCTGGTGACCCGGCACCGGGTGACGGTCTGGAACAGCGTCCCCGCGCTGATGGAGATGTTCGTCGAGCACGTGCGGGCGCTCGGCGGCCCGTTCCCGCTGCGGCTGGTGATGATGAGCGGCGACTGGATCCCCGTCACCCTCCCCGGCGCCGTCGCCGCGGTCCTGCCGGACGCGCGGGTCGTCGGCCTGGGCGGTGCGACCGAGGCCTCGATCTGGTCGATCCTGCACCCGATCACCGACGTGGACCCGGAGCGGACGAGCATCCCGTACGGCCGGCCGATGCGGAACCAGCGCTTCCATGTGCTGGACGAGGCGCTGCGGCCGCGCCCGGCCTGGGTCCCCGGCGACCTGTACATCGCGGGCACCGGCCTGGCCCGCGGCTACCTCGGCGACGAGGAGAAGACCCGCGCGGCCTTCCCGCGCCACCCGGTGACGGGGGAGCGGCTCTACCGCACCGGCGACCTCGGCCGCTACCTGCCGGACGGCGACATCGAGTTCCTCGGGCGCGCGGACTTCCAGGTGAAGATCCAGGGCCACCGGATCGAGCTCGGCGAGGTCGAGGCGGCGCTGCTGCGCCGGCCGGACGTCCGGGCGGCGGCCGTGGTGGCCGAGGGCGAGCGCGGCGGCCCGCGGCGGCTCGTCGGCTACGCGGTGGCGGACGCCTCCGAGGAGGAGCTGCGCGCGGCGCTCGGCCGGGAACTGCCGGGGTACCTGGTGCCCGCCCGGATCGTCCTGCTGCCGGAGCTGCCGCTGACCGACAACGGCAAGGTGGACCGCCGGCGGCTTCCCTCGCCCGGGCTCGCGGCCCCGTGCCCCGGCGGGGCGGTCGCCCCGCGCGACGCGGCCGAGCGGCTGCTCGCCGGGATCTGGGCCGAGTTCTTCGGCACTCCCGCGGCGACCGCCGACGCCGCCCCGGACCCCGCCGTCGCCGCCCCGGACCCCGCCGTCGCCGCCCCGGACCCCGCCGACGCCGCCCCGGACCCTTCCGGTTTCGACGTCACGGCGAACTTCTTCGACCTCGGCGGCGACTCCATGCTCGCGGTGCGGATGATGGCCCGGATCAGGCAGTGCACCGGCCGCTCGCTGCCGGTGGCCACGCTGCTCGCCCGGCCGACCGTCGAGGCGCTCGCCGGGGTGCTGCGCGAGCGGGCCGAGGACGAGGGCCGGGCGGCCCTGGTCACCGTCCGGGGCACCGGGGCCCGGCCGCCGCTGTTCCTGGTCCACCCGGTCGGCGGCGACGTGCTCTGCTACGCCGGGCTCGCCGCCCTGCTGGACGAGGACCAGCCGGTCCACGCCCTCCAGTACCCCGAAGCGGACGCCGAAGCGGACGCCGAGGCGGACCCCGGGGCGCAGCCCGCCCCGCGGACCGTGGCCGAGCTGGCCGCGCACTACGCCGACGCGATCACCGCGCGGTTCCCGGACGGCCCGTACCGGCTCGGCGGCTGGTCGATGGGCGGGGTGATCGCCCTGGAGACCGCCCGGCTGCTCACCGACCGGGGCGCGGCGGTCGAGCTGGTCGCGGCCGTGGACCTGCTCGAACCGCCCGGCCGCACCGAGCCCGCCGCCGAGCCGGCGCTGCTGGCCCGGTTCGCCCGCGACCTGGCCGGGCTGGCCGGCCACGACTGGAACCCCGGGCCGGAGGAGTTCGAGCCGGTCGACGGCGGCTCCCCGGTCGAGGAGCTGCTGATCCGGGCCCGGCGGGCCGGCGTCCTGCCGGAGGAGATCGACGGCGCCACCCTGGAGCGGCTCGCGGGCCGGTTCCTGCGCCTCAGCCGGGCGCTGGCCGAGCACCGGCCCGTCCCGTACCGGGGCCGGGTCCGGCTGCTGCGGGCGATGGACGGGGCCAGCACGGCCACCACCCGGCGGTGGCTGGAGCTGCTCGGCGACCGGGCGGAGAGCGTCGACGTGCCCGGCGACCACTACAGCGTCATGCGCGCCCCGTACCTCCCGACCCTGGCGGCCGAGCTCGACAAGGCGCTGAACGACCTGTGACCCGCCGCCCCGGAGAACCCCACCGCACCCGCCGAACCAGGAGGACCGGATGACCACCCTCGAACTGCCGCCCCGGACCGGGACGCCCCGGACCGGTACGCCCCGCACCGGGACGGCCCGCACCGCCGCCTCGGTCCTGGACCGGGTACGGAGCTACGCCGCCGGCCTGCCGGCCACCGCGCCGGAGACCGAACGGCTGGGCCGGATCCCCGGTGACGTCCTGGCGGGCCTGAAGGCCACCGGGCTGCTGCGGGCCGCCCTGCCGCCGCGGCTGGGCGGGGTCGAGCTGACCGTGCCGGAGACCACCCGGGCGATCGACCTGCTGGCCGAGGGCGACGCCTCGGTCGCCTGGTGCGCGTCCGTCGCGCTGAACGCCTCGCTGGCCGTGGTCTCGCTGCCCGAGGACGTCTTCGCCGAGCTGTTCCCGGACCCGGACCTGATCACCGCGACGGTGCTGCCGCCGGCCGGGCGGTCGGTCCGGCACGGCGGCGGCCACCTGCTGACCGGCCGCTGGACCCACGCCAGCGGGATCACCCACGCCGACCGGGTGCTGGCCGGGTTCCTGACCCCGGAGGGCACCCCGAGGGTCGCCGTCCTGGACGCCGCGCAGGTCCGGGTGCTGGACACCTGGCACACCACCGGGCTGCGCGGCACCGGCTCGCACGACATCGAGGTCGCCGACCTGTACGTCCCGGAGCGGCACACCTTCGCCCTGGCGCCGTCCGGCACCCGGGCGGAGCCGCTCCACCTGCGCGCCGACAACCTCGCCCTCAAGATGGCGGGCGTGCCGCTGGGGATCGGCCGGGCCGCGCTGGCCGGCGCCCGGGAGCTGCTGTCCCCCCGGCGCACCGCGCTGCCCTACCCGGGGGTCCGGGCCGACCTCGCGCACGCCGAGTCGCTGATCGGCGCGGCGGACGCCTACGTGTACCGCACGCTGGAGCAGGCCTGGGCGGCCCAGGCGGCGGGCCTGGCGCCGGAGCGCGGCACGGCGGCGCTGGCCCGCCGGTTCGCCCACCGGGCCTGCCGGGAGGCGGTCCAACTCCTGTACGACGCCGTGGGATCGGCCGCGGTCTACACCGAGCGCACCCCGCTCGACCGCTGCCTGCGCGACGTCGTCACAGCGGGCCGCCACGTCGCCTCGGCGGAGAAGGTCCTGGACGGTGTCGGCGAGCTGCGGCTCGGGGGCGCGCCCGAGTCCCCGCACCTCTGATCAGGGACCCTCAGGCCCTCAGGCCGTCACGCCTCCTCGCGCCAGCCCTCGTAGCCGGCCGCGAGGCGGTCGAGGGCGTGCAGCAGCGCCGGGGTCCAGCCGCTCTCCGGGGCCTCGGCCACGACCAGCCACTGGGCGTCCTCGGCGTCGTCCTCGCCCGCGAGCGCGTCGCGGACGACTTCGAGCTCGCCGAGGTCGGGCTGGGCGGCGCCGAGCTCCTCGGCGGCCTCCTCGGCGGTGTCGCGGTCGGGCAGGACGAGCAGCTGCCGGGCGTACGGGTCGTCGACGGCCGGGAGGTCGGTGGTGTGGTTCTCGCTCACCCGGACATTGTCCAGGTCGGGCCGCCCGCTCCGTCGGGCGGGAGTGTCCGCGGCCCGTGGGATGCTGGTAGGCGATGGCCAGGAAGAGTGCACCCGACGACCTGCTCGCCCCGCTGACCCTCGCGGTCGGCCAGGAGGAGCTGCTGCTGGACCGCGCGGTCGCCCAGGTGGTGGCGGCGGCGAAGGCGGCGGACCCGGACACCGACGTACGGGACCTGCCGCCCGGCGGCCTGCAGCCCGGCAGCCTGGCCGAGCTGACCACGCCGTCGCTGTTCGCCGAGCGCAAGGTGATCGTGGTCCGGGCCGCGCAGGACCTCTCCGCCGACTCCGTGAAGGAGGTCAAGGCGTACATCGAGGCCCCGGCCGAAGAAGTGATCATGGTGCTGGTGCACGCCGGCGGCGCCAAGGGCAAGGGCCTGCTGGACGCCGGGCGCAAGGCCGGCGGGCGCGAGGTGGCCTGCCCCAAGCTGGCCAAGGCGAGCGAGCGGCTGGCCTTCGTCAAGGGCGAGTTCCGCACCCTGGGCCGCTCCGCGACCCCGGAGGCCTGCCAGACGCTGCTGGACGCGCTCGGCAGCGACCTGCGCGAGCTGGCGGCCGCCTGCAACCAGCTGACCTCCGACGTCGAGGGCACGATCGACGAGACGGTGGTGGCCCGCTACTACAGCGGCCGGGCCGAGGCGACCGGCTTCGAGGTCGCCGACCTGGCGGTCACCGGCCGGGCCGCGGAGGCGCTGGAGCGGCTGCGCTGGGCGCTGGCCGTCGGCCAGCCGCCGACCGGCATCACCTACGCGCTGGCCTCCGGCGTGCGCAGCATCGGCCGGCTGGCGAGCGCCGGGCGGAACATGCGCCCGGGCGACCTGGCCCGCGAGCTGGGCATGCCGCCGTGGAAGGTCGACCGGGTCCGCCAGCAGATGCGCGGCTGGACGGGCGACGGGGTGGCCACCGCGCTGACCGCGATCGCCCAGGCCGACGCCGCCGTCAAGGGCGGTTCGGACGACCCGGCGTACGCCCTGGAGCGCGCGGTGGTCGCCGTCGCCCGGGCCTCCCGGGCCGGTTCCCGGCCCGCCTACTGACGGCCCGGCGCCGCGGGCCCCGGCGCTACTTCTTCATGGCCCGCACGGTGTCCTGCCCGTCGGACTGGAGGGCGGTGCGCAGCTCCTCCTTGGTCGGCGGCTTGCCCTTGCCCTCGGTGTAGCCGGCCGAGTAGGTGACGTAGTACGTCATCCCGCCGTCGCGGATGTCCAGTTCGGCGTAGACGCTGTGGTACTGGTCCGAGCCGTCGTCCTTGTACAGGAAGTACGCCTCCTCGCCGAGCCCCGCGATGTCGGTGACCTGGTAGCCGCGGGCCCGGTAGAGCTCCTTGTTGGCCTCCAGCTCGGGCGCCGGGTTGACCGCCTTGTGCAGGTCGACGCGCATGTAGAGGGTGGCGGACTCGCTGTCGCTGGTGCCGCCGGTGCGCTTGAGCGACATCGAGCAGTTCATGCTGTCCAGCGCCGGGTGCCGGTCGGTGTGGTGGGTCGGCTTGGAGGTGTCCGAGACGGAGTAGGTCTGCAGGAGCTTCGTGGGCTTCCCGGTGGCGCAGAAGTCGTCGGAGAGGTGGTAGCCGCGCAGGTCGCGCGGCGAGGAGTCGCTGCTGACCAGGCCGGGGACGGCCGTCACGGCGGCGGCCCAGCCGATCGAGACGGTCACCGCGCCGACGAACGCCCAGACGGCGTTGCGCCGCAGGTTCCCGCTCCGCCCGGGGGCGGGGGCGGCGGGCTGGCCGGGCGCGGTGGGCAGCCCCGGCGGCGGTCCGAAGCCGCCGGCGCCCGCGGGGCCGGGAGCGCCCGGTACGGGCTGCGCGCCCCCGCCCGGCTGCTGCTGGAAGCCGTACCCCGGTCCGTTCGGTGGCTGCGGGAAGCCGTACCCCGGCCCGTTCGGTGGCTGCGGCGGCGGTGGCGTCGTCATGGAAGTTCCCCCCTGGACCTGGCGCCGAGGTGCTCCCCGCACCCCGGTCGGACCCGACCGACGATAGCCGCCGGGCCGCGGAACGCGACAGGCGCCGCAGCGGCCTCGGGGAGAGGCGCGGGCGCTGGCGACCCTGCGGCGGCTGAGCGAGGCTCTCGACCGGCTGGAGGCGGAGAATCCACCGGACGGATGATGTCACTCTCTGTAATCATTGGCTACGCTCGTGGTGCCCTGGGGGGCGAGCCGGTCGCGGCGGGAGAGTTCGGTGAGGGCGGAGACGACACCGGCGTTGAGCCGGCGCGGCCAGCGGCCGACCCGCCAGGCGGGCAGCGCGACCTTGGTCAGCAGCC
>NZ_JBHVEU010000092.1:0-23834 GCF_042802075.1 Kitasatospora sp. NPDC057518 | reverse complement strand
GGGTTCGCCGTCAGCCGCTCGCGGAGGGCCCCGGGCCGGCGCCGCGCGGGACGCAGGGGGCGACGACGGTCAGGTGCAGGGTGTCCGGCGCCGTGCCGGGATCGCCCATCACGACCGAGGCGGTGAACTTGTTCGCGTCGTTGGACAAGTCCAGCCGCTTGTCGTCCCTGTGCTCGACGGACTCGATTTTATCGGAGTGATGATCCTTTTCGGGCGGGTGTTGATCGGAGCCAACCAGTCGAGGCCTTGCCGGCGAGGGTAAAAATGCAGGTGAAAGGGCTCGGCGGCCGCCGATAGGGTCCGCGCGTGACGAACTGGCGTGAGATCTACGAGAACGACTGCGCTCTTCCCCCGGGGCGCGGGCTGGACGAACTGACCGCGGAGTTGGCGGTGGCTCTGGGGGATCCGGACCCGGAGGTCAGGGACGGTTACCCGTACGCGGTGCTGGACGCCTGGATACGGGGCGGGGTGATCGACGGTGAGGGGTGTCTGGCGCTCGGGGACCTGATGGCGGGGCGCTTCACCGATCCGCGGATCGAAGCCCGGACGTTCGCCCCGCTCGTCCTGAAGATGATCGTGGGTCAGGGGGTGCTCAGGCTGTCGTGGCTCGACGCGTTCGCCGGCTGGTACCGCGCGGAGACCGACCTGCGGGGCCGTGACGACGCGCTCGGGTGGCTGCACGCGGTGGCGCACGGCGCGGACCTGCTGGGGGCCTTCGGCCTGCGGCCCGAGGTCGACCCCGAGCCGCTGCTCGCGCTCGCCGCCGAGCGCCTGCTGGCCCCGACGGAGTACCTGTTCGCCGAGCGTGAGGATGACCGGCTCGCCAAGGCCGTGGCCCTCGTCCTCACCCGCCCCGACCTGACGCCGGAGCGGTCGACCGCCTGGCTGTCGCCGATCGCCGAGGCCCTCGCCCCGTACGAGCGCGGGCCGATGCCGGTCTGGGCCTCCAACACGGTGCGCACCCTGCGCGTCCTGTACGTGCTGGCGGACCTCGGTGTTTCGGTTGAGCGCGGAGGCCGGCCCGTCCCGCTCGTCCACGGTGAGGTGGTCAAGGCCCGGGTGGCCGAGGTCCTGCGCCCGGTGCTCCCGTAGCGCCGCGCGGCCGGGAGCACGAGAAGTCGGCCCGGCCGACTCCTCGCGCGGGCCCCGTTCGTGCCCGGCCCGTGCGTCGCGGGGTCGCTAGTCCGCCTCCTGGTCCCGGGACGGCATGTCGGTGGTCGCGGGCAGTCCGAGGTGCTCGCGCAGTTCACGTCTGCCCAGATCCGTGACGGCGAGGGCACGGGTGGTTCCGATCCGGGTCAGCCACCCCGCGGCCAGGGCGTGCCCGCAGACGGCGGCGCCGACGGCCCCGCCCAGGTGCGGGCGCCGTTCGGTCCAGTCCAGACAGGCGCGTACCAGCGGCCTGCGGGAGGCGTCGGGCAGTGCGATGCCCAGGTCTCCGAGCCAGGCCGCCCCCTTGGCGGTGAGCGACGGATCGGCGCCCCAGTCCAGCAGGCCGCGATCGGCCATCGAGTCGGTGACGGCCAGGCCCAGTTCCCCGGCCAGATGGTCGTAGCACAGCCGGGCCCGGGCCAGGGCCCGCTGCCGCCCCGAGCCCGACAGCGAACGCGGTCCGGGGGCGCGGTGCGGCGCGAGCGCGGCGAGGCTCTCGATCAGGGCCATCACGCGCGGATCGGCCATCCGCAGGTAGCGGTGGCGTCCGTGCCGTTCCTCGACGAGGAGTCCGCCGCGTACGAGCACGTTCAGATGCTCGGTCGCGGACGAGGCCGCGACACCGGCGTGGCGGGCCAGTTCCTTGGCCGTCCAGGCCCGGCCGTCCAGCAGGGCCAGACAGAAGTCCGCCCTGGTGCCGTCGGCCAGCAGCCTGGCCACGACGGCCAGGTCCACGCCGACGTCCCGGCTCTCGCGCTGATCGTCCATGCCTTCGATTGTCGTCGGTCTCGATTCGGGTCGGGCCGAAGCGTCCGCGCCCTATCGTCCCGTACCGGCCGAGGCCACCGCGTCCTCCGCCCGTACCTCTTCCGCCAACCGCCCTGGGAACCTCATGCCCGCCACCGACATCACCCCACCGAACCCCTGGCCCGGCATCGGCCTCACGGTCACCGATGCCCCGGAGCCCACCGACGTATCGCTCGTCTCCGATGCCCTGGACCGGTTCAACACCGACACGACCGCCATCGACGACCGCCGCCCGCTGGCCGTCCTGGTGCGCGACTCCCGAACCGGCCGGGTGATCGGCGGTCTGACCGGTCGCACCTCACTCGGGCTGTTCTTCCTCGACCTGTTCTTCCTGCCGCGCGAGCTGCGCGGTGGCGGCCTGGGCAGCGAGATCCTGCGCCGGGCCGAGAACGAGGCCCGCGCACGCGGCTGCCGCACGGCGGTGCTGTACACGATCAGCTTCCAGGCGCCCGGGTTCTACGCGAAGCACGGCTGGCGACGCCTGGGCGACGTCCCGTGCGACCCGCCGGGCACCAGCAGGGTCTTCATGACGAAGGACCTCGCCCCGCCGGCGGCCCCCTGAAGCCGCCGGGCCGCACCGGGGCGGGTCATGCCGGAGCAGGACCCTCCGGCTTTTGCTCCGGTCAGTCGTGCGGCGGGCGGCGTCCTGGCTGATCGGTTGCACGAGAAGTCGGCTGGGCCGACTTCTCGCGCGGGTGTGCTCACGTGTTGGGAAGTTCGCCGGTCTTGAGGGCGGCGAGGAAGGCGGACCACGCGTCGGCGGGGAAGACGAGCGCGGGGCCGCCGGGGTCCTTGGAGTCCCGGACGGGAACGGTGCCGGCAAAGCCGTCGGCGACCTCGATGCAGTTGCCCTGGTTGGCGCTGTACCTGCTCTTTCGCCAGGTGGCGCCAGCCAGGTTCACTTCGCTCCGATCGGTGATCATCACTCAAGTTCCTTTGCGATCTGCGCGATAAGCCGCCGTGACGGCGCGACGTCGAGGGCAGCTGCCCGAAGCCGGTCAAAGGCCTGGTCGTAGGCTGCGACGTCGTCATCTCGTTCGAGATAGAGACTACTGGTCAAGGCCTCGGTGTACACCACGTCGAGATCTCCTCGAACAGGAAAGCTCAGAATCGCGAACGACCCGTGCACGCCCGCGTGGGCGCCGGCTGAGAAGGGCACCACCTGTACGGTGACGTGCGGTTCCCTGGAGACGGCGACGAGCTGCTGCAACTGCCTCGCCATGATGTTCTGGTTGCCGATCAGGCGGCGAAGCGCGGCCTCATCCACGATCGCCCATAGCTTCAGAGGTTCCTCTCTCCGGAGCGTTGCGTTCTGGCGCGCCAAGCGAACGTCGACCAGTGCGTTGATCTCGTCGGGTGTGGCCTCGGGCTCAAGCTGTCGGATCAGTGCACGCGCGTAGTCGGCAGTTTGGAACAGCCCCGGCACGAGCGATGATTCGAAGTTCCGGATCGATACAGCCTCCGCCTCGAAGCTGATGAACGAGGCGTAGTGCTTCGAGATCACATCCGAGTACGGCTGCCACCACACCCGGCGTTTGCCCTCGCGCGCCAGCGTCTCAAGTGCCTCCCGCATCTCCGGGTCGGTGACTTCGTAGACGTCGAGCAGTATCCCGACCTCGTTCGCGCGCACTCCGTGGCGGCCGTTCTCCAACCGGCTGACCTTGGATTGATGCCAGCCGAGCCGGACTGCTACGTCATCAACCTTGAGGTTGAGTCCCTCGCGGATCTTTCGGAGTTCCCCGCCCAGCATCCGTCGGCGGACCGTCGGTGTTGCGGCCACGCTCCGACCTCCCCTCGTCGCACTCTGTCGTCGGCCCACAGTCTGACGTGATGGCAGCGGGCTCGTCACATCCAATCTCAAAAGACATATGCACATTCTCGGGTTCCGTTGCACCGACTGGCCAACGCAGGGCATGCTACTTCCCGTAGTTCGATGCACCACGCAGCGTGATCTCGGTGCCGATGGACCGGGCATTCCCATGCCTCTTACCGGCCCTCGATTGCGATCGTCCCTCCCCATACCGGAAGAGGCCCTGCCATGCCCGGAACGTCGAAGAAGTACTCCTGCCAGCTGCCCCGTTGCCGCCAGTCCCTCACCATCGCAAGAAAGCTGCCCCGCGACTTCCCCTCCGACCGGGTGGCGGGAATCGGGCCGGCCGGGTGCGGATCGGAGGCTCGCGGTGAGTGACGGGTTCCCCTTCTCCGTGAGTGTCGAGATCGTGGGCCTCACCAAGCCCACCGTCTTCGACAGCCTCTTCGACGCCCTCGACGTCCTCCGGGCCGGCCTCGCCCTGCTCGCGCTGGACGCGGACCAGGCCGCCGACCTCAACAGTCGGTTCGGCGCCCGGGCCGCGGGGGAGATCGGTCACCGGCTGTACCACTTCGGTGCGGTGGGGGCCGTCGCTTTCGTCGGGGGTGACCCGTATCCGATCTATGTGCGTCGGGCGGCTTTCGACTGACCGGATGTGACTGATTCTGTTGCTCCGTCAGTCATGACGCATGAGGCAGTTGATGCGAACGTGACCATTTGTGGTGAGCCGCTGTTAGGCTGCGCGCCTGAATACGAACTCTCCACGATGTAAAAGGACTTGGAAGAGCGCGTGAAGCTCTCTTCCTCGCCGTCGCCGCCGACACCTGAGGAGCCACGTGAGACCCGAAGACGTCCCCCTGCTGTTCCAGGAGTTGGCCCGTGAGTTCGCCGACGTCACCGGTATGTCGGTGGCGGCGACCGGTTCACTCGCGCGTGGCGACCACCGCACCGGGCCGGACGGAGACGTCGTCTCCAACCTCGACCTGATCCACCTCGTGGGCGAGGACGCGCACGTGCCGGACGTCCGGGCCGTGGTGGGGCGGAGGATGCGGCGGATCTCCGACACCTTCGGGATCGAGACGACGTCCGTCATCGCCAGGCTTCCGGCGTTCCGGCTGGCCGGCCACGCCCACTACCGGATCAGCATGCGGCCCGAGTGGTTCTGCGACGGCCTCGGGCTCGGGCCGGAGGCCTTCGACCTGCCCGGCCACGAGGACGACCCGCGCGCGGCGCTGGCCTGGATGATGCAGCCCGTCCCCTACTACCTGGCGAAGGCGACCGTCCAGGATCCGCCGACCAACCTGGCCAAGGCCCGCAGGGCCGCGACGCGGCTGGCCGACCGGTTCGACCTGGCCGGGATACGCGACGACCTCGACAACCTCCCGCGGGCCCTGCGCACCCTGATCGCCGAACGGGGCCTGACCCCGCTCGAATCCACCGCCCGCTACCTCGACGCCCCCACCCACCCCGCCGTCGCGCAGCGCGTCCGCGACGCGGTCTTCGTCGAGAGCATGGGGCTGTCGTCCGCCGACTCGATGGTCGTCCTGCTGCCGTCCGCCTCGAACTGACCCCCACCGGAGAGCACCCCATGTCCACTCGGCAGCACGTGGAGATCCTGCCCCCGCACCCGTTGCGGGCCGGCTATGACCGGGCCCTGGAGCGCGGGTCCATAGCCGACGACTTCCAACGGCGCCTGGAGCCGGCCCACTTCAACCCCGGCTACCTCGGCGCCCTGACCTCGCGGGTCGAACAGGCCCTGGTCCGGGACCCGGCCGACGAGGCCATGCGGTGGCGCCTGGCGTTCCTGCTGCTCCAGAACAACGCCACCGCGGCCGCCGTCGAACGGGCGGAGGAACTGCTCGCGGACACCACCCTCCCGCAGGCCCGGCGCCTGGCCCAGCTGGTGGCCGGGATCCGCGGCCGGGCCGACCGGCCGCGTACGGGCCGGCGCGTGCGGCGGGTCAACTGGTCGATCAACAACCGCTGTCCGATGTCCTGCCAGGGCTGCTACAACCCGTTCGCCGCCGAGCAGATCGACCTCGCCCAGGCGGACCGGATCATCGGGAAGCTGGCCGCGCACGGGACCACCGACCTGGTCCTGGCCGGCGGTGACCCGCTGCTGTGGCCGCCGATCTTCGACGTCGTCGACCATGCCATCGCCGCCGGGCTCAAGGTCGGCCTCGACACCACCGGCTACACGCTCACCGCCGAGAAGCTCGCCCGGCTCCGGGGGCTGTCCTCGCTGCGGCTGCCGCTGGACGCCGTCACCGCGGACGTGCAGCGGGCGTTCCGCCGAAGCCCGGACAGCAACCTCCTGCGGGCGCTGCTGGAATCCCTCGCGCTGTGCGACGCCGAGGGCTTCGACCGGGTGCGGGTGCACACCGTGGCGAGTGCCGAGAACCTCCACCAACTGCCGGAGCTCGCGGCCGAGATCATGTCGCACCCCTCGGTCGCCCAGTGGGTGATCTTCCAGTGGTGGGGCCGACGGGCGTCGCCGGACACGGTCCGCAGGCTCGGGGTGGCGGTCGAGGACGTCCGCGAGGTCGTGGACGGCATCCGGCGTGACCACCCCGGCCGGGAGATCCACCTCGCGGAGAGCAGCGAGCGGGAGCTGCTCAACTGGATGATCCAGTCGAGCGGACAGGTCGTCACCTTCGGGTCGGGGGCCGAGGAGGAGTTCATCCTGGGCAACCTCCTGACCGACGAGGTCGAGGAGATCCTGACCCACCCGATCCTGGACTTCGAGGCCATGTCGCGCGGGATCCCGGTCACCCCGGGGACGCGGTTCCCCGGCGCCGACGGGGAGCTGCCGTCGGCGGAAGGCTGAGTCCGGGTGAGCGGCTGATGGGCGGCCGGGACGCGGGACGGTCGGACCCCCGGCGGGCACCGGGCGCTCGGCGCTGCGCGCTGCCCGCCGGGGACGGTCGGATCAGGCGGCGAGCAGGTACCAGCCCCCGAGGCCGCTGCACATGCTCGCGTTGTAGGTGCCGGCGCGGAAGCCGGCCGGAACGGGCTGGTAGGGGCACATGTACTCGCCGACGCGGGCCAGCTGCTGGTACCACGAGCCGATGTTGCCGCAGCCGGAGTTCATGTGGCCGGTGAGCACGTACCCGGGCGGGATCGGTGAGCCCGCGCAGGTGTACTGGCCGTCGCGGGGCACTTCCAGGTACCAGTAGTCGATGCCGCTGCAGCCGGTGGCGTTGTGGAGGGTGATCACGTAGCCGGGGGGAATCGGCGAGGTGGCGCAGGTCCAGATGCCGTTCTGCACGGGTTGGATGTACCAGGCGCCGGCCTTGTTGCACCCGCTCGGCTGGCGCTGGGTGATCACGTAGCCGTCCGGTATGGGTGTGCCGGGACAGACCCAGCCGGGGGAGGCCTGGGCGGCGGCGACCGGTGCCGCCGCCGGTGCCGCGGTGGCCGTGCCGGCGGCCGTGCCGGTGAGGACGGCCACCAGCAGGGTGACCACCCCCACCGCGGCGGCGAGCCGGCCCCGGACCGTCGCCGTCCATGAACGACCGGGCACGTGGCGATGCTTGATGTTCACTACTCACCAGTCCAATCGACGGGTCCGCGGAGCGCCGCGCGATGGCCGTACGGCGCCGTGCCGCGAAGCTGGAGCGACCCTAGTCGGAGGGGTGGCGGGGCCGGTCGAAAGTGGATGGATGCATGACAAATCTGGCCGGAAAGCGATCCGGGATCCGTTCGCAGGGTCGGGCCACCGGCTGATAACGGAACGGTTGCGGAGCCCGTCGTTCCCCTCTCCAGGTCTTGACGGCACGGGGAGGGCGGGCGTTTGCTGTGTCCGCTCGTTGGAACCTGTTTGGTTCTGGTTTGTTTTGTGTGTTTGAACGTTCAAAACAGCAGAGCAACCCCCGCCTGCGCTCAGCACCCCCTCGCACCACCCTTCGCGCCACCCCCTTCGCACCACAGCCTTCCGGCGCCACCCCACCGAGAGGAATGCAATGTCACACCTTTCCCGACGCGACCTTCTCCGCGCCTCCGGAGCCGGCCTGCTGGCCGTCGCGGCCGGCGGCTCCCTCGCGGCCTGCGGCGGCGGCTCCGGCTCGGGAGGCGCCGCCGGCGGGGACGCCGACACCGGCACGATCACCGTCTGGTCCTGGGCCACCGCCGCCGACGCCCTGCGCGGCATCGTCCCGGCCTTCGAGAAGGACAACCCGGGGATCAAGGTCGACGTCCAGGACATCGGCGAGCCCGCCATCTGGGACAAGATCACCGTCGGACTGGCGGCCGGCGGCCAGGGCCTCGGCGACGTCCTGCACATCGGCTGTGACTACCTGCCCGGCTACCAGGAGAAGTTCCCCGGCGGCCTGGCCGACCTCTCCGCGCTCGGCGCCGACGCGTACAAGGACAGGTTCGCCAAGGGCCTGTGGCCGGTCGTCACCGGCAAGGACGGCCACGCCTACGCGCTGCCCTGGGAGGTCAACGCGCTCGGCTTCTTCTACCGCAAGGACTACTTCGACAAGGCGGGCATCGACCCCGAGACCTTCGCCACCTGGGACGACCTGCTCGCCGTCGCCGACCGCTTCAAGGCCGCCAACCCCGGCATCGCCCTGATCGGTGTCAACCGGGCCGCCAACCCCACCCCCGACCTGGACTTCCTCCAGGGCCTGATGCAGCTCCAGGGCGCCTTCTACTTCGACCTCCAGGGCAAGATCACCGTCGCCTCGGAGCCGGCCGTGCGCGCCCTGACGATCATCAAGCGGCTGGACGAGGCCGGGCTGATCGGCGACACCCCCGGCGTCCAGAGCTGGCCGCCGGTGATGAAGACCGGCAAGCTCGGGGCGGCCGCGATGCCCACCTGGGTCGCGCACTACCTGGAGAAGAAGTTCCCCGACCAGAGCGGCAACTGGCGCCTCACCAAGCCCCCGGCGGTCACCCCCGGCGGCAAGCGCACCGCCCTGGTCAACTCCACCCACCTGGCCGTCGCCGCCTCCAGCCCGCGCCGCCGCGCCGCCTGGAAGTTCGTCGAGTACGCGCTCACCCGCGCCGCCTCGGTCAACACGATGTTCAACGCGGGCGGCGTCTTCCCGGCCCTCACCGAGGCCTACACCGACCCGATGTACGCCGCCCCCAGCGCCTTCTACGGCGGCCAGCCGGTGCTCAAGACCTTCACCGACCTCGCCGTCGAGGGCGGGGACCCGACCAACTACTCCGGCGACTACGCCCGCGCCCTCAAGCTCGTCAGCGACGCCCAGACCAAGGTCTTCCTCAAGGGCGCCGACCCGGCCGCCGTCCTCCAGGACGCCGCCAAGCAGCTCGCCCAGCAGACGGGACGCGGTATCGCATGAGTGCCGCCAGCCCGCCCGCCGCCATCGCCAAGGGGTCCAAGGGATCCGCGGGGCCCGGCCGGTCCGGCCGGCTCCGCCGCGCCCGCTGGCGCCGCGGCGCCGTGCCGTACCTGCTGCTCGCCCCCGCCCTGCTCACCTTCGGCGTGTTCAAGGCCTACCCGGTCATCGACTCGCTGCTGCTCTCCTTCACCACCGGCTCCGGCGCCGCCACCCGCGACGCAGGCCTCGCCAACTACCGCCGCCTGCTGGACGATCCGCTGTTCTGGACGGCGCTGCGCAACACCGGCGAGATCCTCGTCGTGCAGGTCCCGCTGATGCTCGGCCTGGCCCTGCTGATGGCCGTCGGCATCAACTCCGCGCTGGTGCGCTGGCGTACGGTGTGGCGGCTCGGCGTCTTCATGCCCTCGGTCACCGGCCTGGTCGCCACCGGCGTGATGTTCGCCTACCTGCTCAAGGCCGACGACGGCGCCGTCAACTGGCTGCTGAACGCCGTCGGCCTGCCCTCCGTCGACTGGCTGGGCCAGCCCGTCTGGGCCCGGATGGCCGTCGTCGTGGTGCTCACCTGGCACTACACCGGCTACAACGCCGTCATCTACCTCGCCGGACTCCAGTCCATACCAAGGGAGTTGTACGAGGCCGCGATGGTCGACGGGGCCGGCCCGATCCGCCGCTTCACCTCGATCACCGTCCCCGCGCTGCGCCCGGTGCTGCTGTTCACCGTCGTGCTCTCGACCATCGGCACGCTCCAGCTCTTCGACGAGCCGTACGTGCTGACCGGCGGCGGGCCGGACAACGCCACCCTGACCGTCTCCATGTACCTGTACCAGAACGGCTTCCGGTACTTCGACTTCGGCTACGCCTCCGCCATCGCCTACGCGCTCACCCTGCTCGTCTCGGTGCTCGGCGCCGTCCAGATGCGCCTGATGGGGGAGAAGGACAAGTGAACCTCAAGAAACTGCGCGGCTGGCCGCTGACCTTCTTCCTGGCCGGCGTCACCGGGCTGTCGATCGCCCCCTTCTACTGGCTGGTGGTCTCGGCCACCCGCAAGGACACCGAGGTCTTCGACTGGCCG
This sequence comes from Kitasatospora sp. NPDC057518, assembly GCF_042802075.1. NCBI lineage: Bacteria > Bacillati > Actinomycetota > Actinomycetes > Kitasatosporales > Streptomycetaceae > Kitasatospora > Kitasatospora sp. NPDC057518. The sequence goes on along the minus strand of NZ_JBHVEU010000092.1, from coordinate 13,684 downwards.
CCGAAGCTGCTGCCCGGCGGGAGCCTCGGCGAGAACCTGAGCCACCTGGAACAGAAGATCGGCCTGCTCCGGGTGGTCGGCAACTCCCTGCTGGTGGCGGGGGTCCAGACCCTGGGCGCCCTGGTCGTGGCGCTGCTCGCGGGCTACGCCTTCGCCAAGTTCCGCTTCCGCGGCCGAACCCTGCTCTTCGCGCTGCTGCTCTCCACCCTCGTGGTGCCCGAACAGGTCGTACTGGTACCGCTGTTCAAGATGATGACGGACTTCGGCCTGCTGGACACCTACCAGGCGCTGATCCTGCCGGGCCTGTGCGTGCCGTTCGCCATCTTCCTGATGCGGCAGTCGCTGAGCAGCCTGCCGGACGAGCTCCTGGACGCCGCCCGGGTCGACGGCGCGGGCGAACTCCGGGTGCTGTTCAGCGTGGTGGTGCCGGTCATGCGGCCGGTGCTGGCGGCCCTGTCGATCTTCCTCTTCCTGGGCTCCTGGAACCAGTTCGTCTGGCCGCTGATCGCCCTGCGCAGCCCCGAGATGCACACCCTGCCGGTCGCCCTGGCGACGCTGCACGGCAACAAGTCCAACACCGACTACGGCGCGATCCTCTCCGGCACCGCGCTGTCCACCCTGCCGATGATGGTCCTCTTCCTGGTCCTCCAGCGGCAGTTCATCTCCGGCCTGCTGGCCGGCGCCACGAAGGGCTGACCATGACCGAGACGAACGACACCGGCACGACCGTGAGCACGGCCGGCGCCACGGCCGGCGCCACGGCCGGTACGAGCGGGACGACGGCCGGCGCGGCCGCGGGCGAGGTCTGGGAGCCGCACGCCCCCACCGCCGCCGGCGGCCTGCGTCCGCTGTACGCCGACGGGCTGGACCTGCGGGTGAGTGGCACGGGCACGGCCCGGGGCGTCGCCGACGGCGTGGTGGAGGTGACGGCCGAGGGCCCGGGCGAGGTCCGGATCGAGTGGCGGGTGCCCTGCGTCGACGCCACCGCCCTCTGGACCCCCGAGCCGCGCGGCACCGGCTGGCTGCCCGCCGCCTGGAGCGCCCCGCGCCGCACCTCGCTGGCCAACGGCGCGCCGATCGCCGCGCTGGTCGGCACCGGCGACGTCGCGCTGAGCGCCTTCGCGGCCGGCCGCCCGGACGTGCTGGCCGGGGCCGGAGTGGTCGAGGAGACCGGCGAGTTCCGGTTCTGGGCCCAGGCCACCGACCGGCTCACCGTCCGGATCGACACCTCGCGCCGGCACTTCGGGCGCGCCCTGGCCGACCTGGCCGCCTGGTGGGGCGAGGGCCGTACGGCCGACATCCCAGAGGCCGCCCGCCGTCCCGCGTACTCCACCTGGTACTCGATGCACCAGGACATCACCCCCAAGGGCGTCGAGACCCAGGCCGCGCTCGGCAAGGAGCTGGGCCTGGACGTGATCATCGTGGACGACGGCTGGATGACCGCCGACCGCACCCGCGGCTACGCCCACTGCGGCGACTGGGAGCCGGTCTCGCTGCCCGACACCGCCGCCCACGTCCGGCGGGTGCACGAGCTCGGGGTGCGCTACATGCTCTGGTACGCGCTGCCGTTCATCGGCAAGGACAGCGCCGCGTACCGGGAGATCGGCCACCTCGCGCTGGCCGACGCCGCCCACATGGGCGCGATCGTCGCCGACCCGCGCCACCCCGAGGTCCGGGCCTTCCTCACCGACCGGCTCGTCCGGGCCGTCGAGGAGTGGGGCATGGACGGCCTCAAGGTGGACTTCGTCGACTGGTTCGCCCGGGCCGCGGAGCGCGACGACGCCCCGGCGGCCCGCCCCGGCGCGGACTGCGCGAGCGTGGACGAGGGCGTGGAGCGGCTGCTCGCCGCGATCCGCGGCCGGATCACCGCCGCGAACCCGGAGGCGATGATCGAGCACCGCCAGCCGTACGTCAGCCCCGGCCTGTGGCCGTACGCCACCATGATCCGCGCCACCGACTGCCCGCTCAGCCCGCAGGAGAACCGGCAGCGGACCATCGACGTGCGGCTGGCCGCCGGGCCCGTCCCGGTCCACGCCGACATGCTGATGTGGCACCGGGAGGAACCGGCCGAGCAGGTCGCCTGCCACCTGATCAACGTGCTGTTCTCGGTGCCGCAGATCTCCGTCGACCTCGCCGCCCAGAGCGAGGAGCAGCGCGAGGCGATCGCCTTCTGGCTCGGCGTCTTCCGCGAGCACGCCGACACCCTCCAGCTCGGCGAGCTGCTCCCGGCCCGCCCGGACCTCGGCTACCCGATGGTCACCGCGCGCGGCACCGGCGGCGGGACCGGCGCCGGTACCGACACCGGCACGGTGGCCGTGGCCCGGTACGCCGCGCTGCCGGTGGACGCCTCCGGCGACGACTGGCGCACCCTGCTGGTGGCCAACGCCGACGCCGACCCGGACGTCCGGCTCACCGGCGGCCGCGGGCAGGTGGCGGTGACGGTGCAGGACGCCCGGGGGCGTATCGTCCGGCAGGGCGAGGTCGAGCTGGACCGGGCGGACGTGATCCCGGTGCCGCGCGGCGGGCTGCTGACCCTGCGTCGCTGACCGCCTCCGGGGCCGCCGGCCGACCCCCGGGCCCCGGCCCGCTCCGCGCACCCGACCACGTCTGGAGAACCGCATGCCCGAGGGACCGCACCGGCCGCGCCGCGGCGCCACCACGATCGAGGAGGTCGCCCGGGCGGCCGGGGTCTCCCGGCAGACCGTCTCCAACGCGCTCAACGCGCCGCGGCGGGTCCGCCCGGAGACGCTGGACCGGGTGAACGCGGCGATCCGCGAACTCGGGTACCAGCCCGACCAGTCGGCCCGCTCGCTGCGCAGCGGCGCCCGGCGCACCCTCGGCTACCTCGCCCCGGTGGACGACCCGCTCGACCCCAACCCGCTGATGGCCGGCTTCCTGGAGGCCCTGGTCGACGCGGCCGGGGCGGCGGGGCAGCGGGTGCTGCTGTTCCGGCCGGGGCAGGGCGCGGCCGACCCGGTGGCCGCCATCGACGAACTGGTGGCGGCCCGTCAGGTGGACGGACTGGTGCTGGCGGACGTCCTGCACGAGGACGTCCGGATCGCCCACGCGGCCCGGCTCGGCGTCCCGTTCGCCAGCTTCGGCCGGACCGGGCCCGGCGAGCCCCAGCGCTGGGTGGACATTGGCAACGAGGCGGCGATGGCCGAGGTGGTGCGGCACCTCGCGGCGCTCGGCCACCGCCGGATCGGCTACCTCGGGGCCGCCGAGGAGCTGCCCTGGATGGCGGCGCGGCGGGCCGGATTCCTGGCCGAGGCACGCCGGTTGGGCCTGTCCGCGGTGGCGGTGGGGGCTTCCGGGGCGGGGAGTTCCGGTACGGCGGCCGCGGGTTCCGTGGTGGCCTCCGTACGGGCGCTGCTGCGCGGGCCCGACCGGCCCACGGCCTTCGCGGCCGGCAGCGACCTGCTGGCGCTGGACGTGTACGAGGCGGTCCGGGCGGAGGGGCTGGTGGTCGGGCCCGGCGGGGTGGCCGTCACCGGGTTCCACGACACGCCGCTCTGCCGCCACCTCCACCCCGCGCTGACCTCGGTCCGGCTGCCGCTGCGGGCGATCGCCACGGCGCTGGTCGGCCGGCTGCTGGACCAGGTGCGCGGGGAGGCGGCGGCGGGGGAAGGGCTGGAACTGCCCACCGAGCTGGTGGTGCGGGGGAGTTCGGGCCGGCCCGGCTGAATCCTTCGGATCCGTCAGCCGGTTCGGCCCGTGTGGTCCGCCGTCGCGGCCACGATCAGCTCGCCGACCAGTCCGGCGGCGGCCGCCCGCTGCTCGGCGGGCAGGGCGTCGTCGGTGACCAGGACGTCCAGCTGGTCCAGGTCGGCGAAGGAGGCCAGGCCGACCGCGTTCCACTTGGTGTGGTCGGCCACCACGACCACCCGGCGGGCCGAGCGGAGGAAGGCGCGGTTGGTCTCCGCCTCGGCCAGGTTCGGGGTGGTCAGCCCGGCCTCGGGGGAGAGGCCGTGGCAGCCCAGGACCAGCAGGTTGACGTGCAGGGAGCGGATCGCCTGGTCGGCCACCGGCCCGACCAGCGCGTCCGAGGGGGTCCGCACACCGCCGGTGCGGATCACCGTGGCGGTGGACGGGGTGCCGTCCTCGGCGGGCTGTTCCAGCAGCTCGGCGATCCGCAGCGAGTTGGTCACCACGGTGAGGCCCTCGACCGAGCGCAGCCGCCGGGCGACCGCGTAGGTGGTCGTCCCGCCGGCCAGCCCGACCGCCGAGCCCGGCGGTACGAGCGCGGCGGCGGCCCGGGCGATCGCCTCCTTGGCGGGCAGCTCCCAGTGCGCCTTGGCCTCGAACCCGGGCTCGCCGGTGGCCGGCGCCTCGACCCGGACCGCGCCGCCGTGCACCTTGTGCACCAGGCCGCGGCGGGCCAGCGCGTCCAGGTCGCGCCGGACCGTCATGTCCGAGACCCCGAGGTCGCGGACCAGTTCGGTGACCCGGACCCCGCCGCGCGCGCGGATCTGCTCCAGGATCAGCACGCGGCGCTGTCCGGCGAGCGGTTGGGCGCTGTCAGCCATCGGGAGGCCTCCTTCGACCACGTCCGGTGCGTGGTCCTGGTGGATAATGTTTGAGATTGTAGCTTTCTGTTGATTCCGGTGTTCCACTCAGAGCTCAGAGGAAGAAGGGCCATGCCCGGGACGTCCCTGACCCAGCCCACCGTCAGGACCGTGACCACCCTCGCGGACGGTCGGCAACTGATCTACTACGACAGCGGCGCGGCCTGCGACGCCGCCTGTGACGGCGGTGCTGCCTGCGCTGGTGGCACGGCCTGCGACGGCGGCACGGCCGCCCGCCGCGACGCCGTGGACGAGCGGCCGCTCGACCCGCAGACCCCCGGCTCCGAGGTCCGGCTCGACCCGGCCACCGGCGACTGGGTCACCATCGCGGCCCACCGCCAGGCGCGCACCTACCAGCCGCCGCCCGAGGAGTGCCCGCTCTGCCCGTCCCGGGACAGGCGGCACAGCGAGATCCCGGCCGCGGACTACCAGGTGGCCGTCTTCGAGAACCGCTTCCCCTCGCTGGCCGGCCCGCCCGCGGAGCCCGTCCGGGCCGCCGAGGGCCTGTGGACCAGCGGCCCCGGCGCCGGGCGCTGCGAGGTGGTCTGCTTCACCGCCGACCACGAGGCCTCCTTCGCCGACCTCACCCCCGAGCGGGCCCGGCTGGTCCTGGACGCCTGGACCGACCGCACCGCCGAACTCTCCGCCCTGCCCGGCGTGCGGCAGGTCTACTGCTTCGAGAACCGGGGCGCCGAGATCGGCGTCACCCTCGCCCACCCGCACGGCCAGATCTACGCCCTGCCCTTCACCGCGCCGCGCACCGCCCGGATGGCCGCCCGCGCCGCCGAGCACCGCGCCACCGCCGGCCGCAACCTCTTCGACGACCTGCTCGCCGCCGAACGCGCCCACGGCGAGCGCGTCGTCCTCGCCGGGACGCACTGGACGGCCTTCGTCCCCTTCGCCGCCCGCTGGCCGTACGAGGTGCACCTGTACCCGCACCGCCGGGTGCCCGACCTGACCGCGCTGGACGCCGACCAGCGGGACGAATTCCCCACCCTCTACCTGGAGTTGCTGCGCCGCTTCGACCGGCTCTTCGGCACCGGCCGCACCCCGTACATCTCCGCCTGGCACCAGGCCCCCGCCGGACAGCGGGACGAACTCGCCCTGCACCTGGAGCTGTTCACCATCCGCCGCACCGCCGACAAGCTCAAGTACCTGGCCGGGGTGGAATCCGGCATGGACGCCTTCGTCAACGACGTCACCCCCGAGCACGCGGCCCGCCGGCTGCGGGAGGCCACCGCATGAACGACTTCGCGCAGCTGTACGGCCGTCCGTTCGAGGGGGAGTGGGCCGCCCCCGGCCGGGTGAACCTGATCGGAGAACACACCGACTACAACCTCGGGTTCGTCCTCCCGATCGCCCTGCCGCAGACCGTCCGCGCCCAGGCCGCCCGCAGCGGGGACGGACAGCTGCGGCTCTGGTCCGCCCAGGGGAGGGAACTCGTCGCGCTCAGGGTCGACGACCTCGCGCCGGGCTCTGTGCCCGGCTGGGCCGGCTACCCGGCCGGGGTGGTCTGGGCGCTGCGCGAGGCCGGGCACCCGGTCGGCGGGGCGGACCTCCGGCTGGACAGCGACGTGCCCAGCGGCGCCGGGCTGTCCTCCTCCGCCGCCCTGGAGTGCGTCGTCGCCGCAGCCTACAACGACCTGTACGGGCTGGGCCTTTCGGCCGCCGAGCTGGCGGTGCTCGCACAGCGGGCCGAGAACGCCTTCGTCGGCGTGCCCTGCGGGATCATGGACCAGATGGCCTCGATGTGCTGCCGCCCCGGGGCCGCGCTGTTCCTGGACAGCCGGGATCTGACGATGCGTCATGTGCCCGTCGACCTGGCGGGAGCGGGCCTGGCCCTGCTGGTCCTGGACACCCGGGTGAAGCACGACCTCGGCGACGGCGCCTACGCCGCGCTGCGGGCCGGCTGCGAACGGGCCGCCGCCCTGCTCGGGCTGCCCGCGCTGCGCTCGCTCCAGCCGTCCGGGCTGGCCGACGCGCTCGCCCAACTCCCGCCGGAGCTGGTCCCGTTGGTGCGGCACGTGGTCACCGAGAACGCCCGGGTGGAAGCCGCCGTCGCCCTTCTGGACGCCGGCGACCCCGCCGCGCTCGGCCCGATCCTCACCGCCGGACACGCCTCGCTGCGCGACGACTACCGGGTCTCCTGCCCGGAGACCGACCTCGCCGTCGAGGCCGCCGTGGCCGCCGGCGCCCACGGTGCGCGGATGACCGGCGGCGGCTTCGGCGGCTCGGTCATCGCCCTGGTGGACGCGGACGCCGCCGGACACGTCGCCGCCGAGGTCACCGCCGCGTTCCGCGCGGCCGGGTACGCGGAGCCGCGCACCCTCACCGCCGTCCCGGCGGAGGGGGCGCGCCGGCTCCGCTGAGCTGCCGGCTCCGCCTCCTTCGGCGGGGTCAGGCCTTGTGGGCCGCCGGGCGCTCCGGAGACGCCTCCGCGAGCGCCCGGGTGACCGCCTCGACACCGGCGCGCAGCCCGTACACCGGGGTGGCCGGCTGCTGGCGCCAGGACTCGTCGATGCCGCCCGCGTCCACGGTGTCGAAGCCCAACTCGTCGACCAGCGCCCGGACCACCCGCTTGGCCGCCTCGTCGTCCGAGGCGACCGGCACGGCCAGCCGCTCCGGGTCGCCCGCCGGGCGCGGACGCTCCAGCAGGTCCTGGGCGTAGGTGCCGTTGAACACCTTCACCACCCGGTGCCCGATGTGCTGCTCCGTCCACCGGCTCTCGGTGAGCCCGCCGTCCTCGATCGCGTCGATCCGGCCGTCGCGCTCCTTCGGGTAGTAGTTGCCGGTGTCGATCACCGCGACGCCCTCGGCGGCGCCGTCCAGCAGCCCGGCGGGCAGGTCCGGCACGTTCTTCAGCGGCACCGTCACCACCACCACCTGTGCCCCGCGGGCGGCCTCGGGGACCGTCACCGCCGTCGCCCCGGTCTCGTCGACCAGCGCCTTGAGCGTCTCCGGGCCGCGGGAGTTCGCCACCGCGACCTCATGCCCCAGCGCGGTCAGCCGCCGCGTCAGGTTGCCGCCGATGTTGCCCGCGCCGATGATGCCGATCTTCATGGGAAGTCCTTCTTCGCGAGTGCCGTAGTGGACCGTCGCCTTGGCCCAACCACCCGGTGATCGCTCCGATTCCCGGTCGGGAGGGCGGTTTTCCGGAGCCGTTCTCCAGAGGTGTCTTTCGGAGGGTGGTCCTCCGGGACCCACGGTCGGACCGGGCCTGGTGCCGGCCCGGCGCCGGTCCCGAGGGTGGACGCCATGAACAACATCTCCTCCGACGCCACCGCCCCCACCGCCCCCGCCGTCCTCGTCACCGGCGGCACCAGCGGCATGGGCTTCGCCACCGCCCGCCACCTCCTCGGCACCGGCGCCCGGGTCGTCGTCACCGGCCGCGACGAGGCCCGGCTCGCCCGCGCCGCGGCCCGCCTCGACGCCGGCGACCGGCTGCTCACCGTCCGCGCCGACGCCTCCGTACCCGCCGACCTCGCCCGGCTGGCCGACACCGTGAGTGAGCGGTACGGCCGCCTCGACGGGGTCTTCGCCAACGCGGGCGTGGCCGGCTTCCAACCGGTCGGCGAGGTCGCGGAGGCCGAGTTCGACCGGATCGTCGCCACCAACCTCAAGGGCGTGTTCTTCACCGTCCAGCACGCCCTGCCGCTGCTGGACGCCGCCGGCGGCGGATCGGTCGTCCTCAACGCCTCTTGGACCCCCCACCGCGGTCTGCCCGGCGCCGCCGTCTACGCCGCCAGCAAGGCCGCCGTCCTCAGCCTCGCCCGCACCCTCGCGAGCGAACTGGCCGGGCGCGGCATCCGGGTCAACTCGGTCAGCCCCGGCTACATCGTCACCGAGATGTTCCACGCGGCCGTCCCCGACCCGGCCGACCACGAGCCGATCCGCCGCCACGTCCCGCTCGGCCGGCTGGGTACCGCCGAGGACGTCGCGGAGACGGTCGCCTTCCTGCTCTCCGAGCGCTCCTCGTACATCACCGGTCAGGACGTCGTGATCGACGGCGGGCTCGTCCCGGCCTTCCCGTCGCTGACCGGCTGAGTGCCTCCTCGTGCCTGGTCCTGGCAGGACCAGGCACGGCGGCACCCGTCCGGGTGAGAATCCATGACGTGAACCCGAGCAGCGCCCTGAGCGAATTCCTCCGCACCCGCCGAGCCGGCCTGCGCCCCGAGGACGTCGACCTCCCCGACTACGGCGGCCGCCGCCGCGTCGCCGGACTGCGCCGCGAGGAACTCGCCCACCTCGCCGGCGTCAGCGTCGACTACTACACCCGCCTCGAACAGGGCCGCGTCGGCAACCCGTCCGACGCCGTCCTCGACGCCGTCGCCCGCGCCCTGCGCCTCGCCCCCGACGAGTCCGGCCACCTCCACCGCCTCGCCCGCCCCACGCCCAGGCCGCGCCGCCGCCCCGCCGTCCGCCAGCAGCCGCGCCCCTCCCTGCTGCACCTGCTGGAACAGCTCCACCACACCCCCGCCGTGGTGATGGGCCACCGGATGGACATCCTGGCCTGGAACCGCGCCGCCGTCGCCCTGTTCGGCGACTACGGCGCCCTGCCCGTCGAGGACCGTAACATCGCCCGCATCACCTTCCTCGACCCCGCCTCCCGCGAGCTCTACGCCGACTGGGCGGGCTGCGCACGCGAGAACGTCGCCTTCCTCCACCTCGAAGCCGGCCGCCGCCCCGACGACCCCCTGCTCGCCGAACTGGTCGGCCGACTCTGCCTCGGCAGCGAGGAGTTCCGCCAGATGTGGGCCGACCACCCGGTCGCCGACAAGACCTCCGGCCGGAAGTCCTTCCGCCACCCCCTCGCCGGGACGCTCGACCTCGCCTACGACACGCTGCGGCCCGCCGACGACTCCGGACAGGCGTTGGTCACCTACACCGCCGACCCGGGCTCGGCCTCGGACGACGGGCTGCGGGTGCTGCTGTCGTGGGCGGCCTCGGGCTGAGGATGTTGGGCGACCAGGAGCATGTTCTTCCTCGCCAGCATGGTGTCTGGATGGTCCGGTCCAAGAATACGGTCGAGACCCTCTACTGCCTGGCGGAGCATTGTCGTCGCTTGATCCAGGCGTCCAGCACGCCAATAGACAATGCCAAGGTTATTGCTCGTCATCAGGGTATGGGGATGGCCGGTGCCGAGGACGCGTTGGCGGTCGGCGAGGACCTGTTCCTGGAGCCTGACAGCGTTGTCGATGTGTCCAGTATCCAGATAGCTGGCGGCGAGGTTATTGATCGCCATGAGGGTGTAAGGGTGGTCGGTGCCAAGGACGAATAGGAGGTCGGTAAGAACCTGTTCCTGGAGGCTGATGGCGTCCTCGATGCGTCCGGCGCCGGAGTACGTGGCGGCGAGGTTGTTGCGGGCCAGAACGACGGCGGGGTGGTGAGAGTCGTAGTGGCGCTGGAGGTCGGTAAGAACCTGCTCTTGAAGGCTCATCGCCTCGTCGGTGCGTCCGGCCTCCCAACAGGACTGTGCGAGGTTGCCGCGGGCACTGAGAGTGTCACGGTGATTGATGCCCAGGAATCGCTCGCCTGCGGCAGAGAGATTGCCCCAGTACTCCATGCTTGTGGCGTACAAACCCGCATTGACGAGGCTGGTGCCGCAGCGGAACAGAAGCATGTGAATCCCCTGCGGCCGTTGAATCAGGTTGATGGTCTGGTGTCCGGCGAGCACGTCGGTGTTGGCACGGAGCGTTGCGGCCAGGCCTTGCAGGCCGTAATCCTCACTTGGCCACAGTTCGACCAGGGCATCGGCGAGCGCGAGGCCTGCTTGTGCTGCATCAGGACCGGTATCGAGGGCGGCCCGGGCGGTCAGCGCGTGGAGGGTCACCTCGCGGTTCGGGGTATCCGTCAGAGTGACCAGGCTGTAGTTGTGCAACACCGCGAGCGCGTCCAACGCGTCGTTGGCCGTGACTGGCCTGCCGTGAATGGCACTGAGGTGGTGGAGCACTGCCTCGGTGTTCCACAGTTGTTCCGGATGGCCGGCCGGGTCCAGTAGTGCGGTCAGGTGGAGGACGGGCCCGGCGAGGCCGATCGGTTGCTCCAGCGTGGCCGCGTCCAGGGCCAGGAGTAGCGCCGCCGTCACCGGGCCCCGGTAGCCGTCGGCGCCGGTGCGGGCTGGGAGGACGGCGTCCAGATTGCGCGATCGGTCGCGGAAGAGTTCGAGGTAACGGCCGCAGCTGCGGCGGGTGTTGACCATGTAGGCGGCGGCGTGGGCCAGAGCGAGCGGCAGGTGGCCCAGTTCCTCGGCCAGCTCCTCCGCATGCGCGTCGAGGAATCGGGTGCACTTCGCCCGCTCCAGCCGCTCACCCAGGTAGGCGGCCGACTCGGCGGGGGAGTAGGTGCTGACGTCGATGAGCGTCCGGTCGCCGCCGGTGCTGGCGGCGCCCCGGTGGCGGGTGGTGGCGATGACCCGGCCCCGTCCGCCCCGGCTGGTGACGGGCCACAGCTGTTCGGGGGTGTGCTCGGTGGTGTTGTCGAGGACGATCAGCCAGCCGCGCTCGGTGGCGGCGAGCCAGGCCAGGAAGCGCTCGGCGTCCTGTTCGGCCTCGCCGTTCGCTCCGGGTACGCGCAGTTCCACGGCGGCTCGGGCGTACAGGTCGGTGACGGCGGAGGGCTCGGCGGCGTCGGCCCACAGGACCAGGTCGGTGCCGGTCTCGATGGCCTCGCGCGCGTAGTGCGCCGCGAGTTGGGATTTCCCGACGCCCCCGCCGCCTGCCAGCACCTGGCTGAGCACGACCGTCCCGTACTGCCCCCGAGCCGCGTCGATCTCCCGTCGCAACTCCTCGCGGGGCTGGAAGGCCGTCGCCTTCGGCGGGATCCGCCCGATCACCACCGGCCACACCACCGGGGCGGTCGGCGCCGCATACTGGTGGACGGTCATCTCGCCCGCCTGGAAGGCGCTGCCGTGCACGGTGGCGCTGCCGTCGATCCCGTTCCTGACCTGCCAGCCCTGCACCTGCTCGCCCCCACCACCGACCTGCTGAACGGTTTCCATTATGGGCGAGGCGGGCTGCTGTCCCGGGTGGCTGCGGGCTGGGGTTTTGGGGCCACTTCGAGCAGGTTTTCTCGTGCCCAGACGGTGTCTGGATGGTCCGGCCCGAGGACGCGGTCGAGATCCGCCACCGCCTGGCGGAGTATCGCTATCGCTTGCTCCTGCTTTCCGGTCTGCCAGTAGGCGGTGCCGAGGTTGTGGCGGGTCTTGATGGTGTACGGGTGGTCGGTGCCGAGGACGCGTTGGCGGTCGGTGAGGACCTGTTCGAGGAGACTGATGGCGTCGTCGGTGCGCCCGGTCTCCGCGTAGCCGGTGGCGAGGTTGTGGCGGGCACTGAGGGTGTTGGGGTGGTCGGCGCCGAGAACGCGTTCGTGGTCGGTGAGGACCAGTTCCAGGAGGCTGATCGCGTCGTCGGTGCGCCCGGCTTTCCAGTAGGTGGTGGCGAGGTTGTGACGGGAGCTGAGGGTGTTGAGGTGGTCGGCGCCGAGGACGCGTTGTCGGTCGATGAGGACCTGTTCGAGGAGGCTGATCGCGTCGTCGGTGTCCCCGGCTTCCGAGTACGAGTACGCGAGGTTGTGGCGGGAGCTGAGGGTGTCAGGGTGGTCGGCGCCCAGAATTCGGTCGCTCGCGGTGGAGAGACCGTTCCAGTACTGAATGCCGGCGGCGTAGAGGCCTGCCTCCAACAGGCTGCCGCCGCAACGGAAGAGAAGTCCGTGAGTTCCCTGCGGAGGTCGAATCAGGTGGGCGGCGTCGTGTCCGGTGAGGACATCGGTGTTGGCCCTGAGCGTCGCGGCCAGATCCTGCACGCTGTAGTCCGCACTCGGCCACAGTTCGAGGAGGGCGTTGGCGGCCGCGAGGATGGTTTGCGGCGTATCCGGGCCGATGTCGAGTGCGGCCCGGGCGGTGAGGGCGTGCAGGGTGACTTCACGATGAGGGGTCTCGCCGAGGGTGACGAGGCTGTAGTTGTGCAGCACCGCGAGTGCGTCCAGCGCGTCGTCGCCCGTGACCGGCCTGCCGCGAATGCTGCTGAGGTGGTTCAACGCCGCTTCGGTGCTCCACAGTTGTTCCGGATGGCCGGCCGGGTCCAGTAGCGCGGTCAGGTGGAGGACGGGCCCGGCGAGGCCGATCGGCTGCTCGAGCATGGCCGAGTCGAGGGCCAGGAGCAGTGCCGCCCTGATGGGTCCCCGGTAGCCGTCGATGCCGGTGCGGGCCGGTAGGACGGTGTCCAGGCTGTGGGTGCGGTCGCGGAAGAGTTCGAGGTAACGGCCGCAGCTGCGGCGGGTGTTGACCATATAGGCGGCGGCATAGGCGAGCGCGAGCGGTAGGTGGCCCAGTTCCTCGGCGAGTTCGGCCGCGTGCTCGTCGAGGAAGCGGGTGCACTTCGCCCGCTCCAGACGCTCGCTCAGGTAGCTGATGGATTCGGCGGGGGAGTACGTGGTGATGTCGATGAGCGTCCGGTCGCCGCCGGTGCTGGCGGCGCCCCGGTGGCGGGTGGTGGCGATGACCCGGCCGCGTCCGCCCCGGCTGGTGACGGGCCACAGCTGTTCGGGGGTGTGCTCGGTGGTGTTGTCGAGGACGATCAGCCAGCCGCGCTCGGTAGCGGCGAGCCAGGCCAGGAAGCGCTCGGCGTCCTGCTCGGCCTCGCCGTTCGCTCCGGGTACGCGGAGTTCCACGGCGGCCCGGGCGTACAGGTCGGTGACGGCGGAGGGCTCGGCGGCGTCGGCCCACAGGACCAGGTCCGTGCCCGCCTCGACGGCCTCGCGCGCGTAGTGCGCCGCGAGTTGGGATTTCCCGACGCCCCCGCCGCCTGCCAGCACCTGGCTGAGCACGACTGTCCCGTACTGCCCCCGAGCCTCGTCGATCGCCTCCCGCAGCTGCTCCCGGGGCTGGAAGGCGGTCGCCTTCGGCGGAATCCGCCCGATCACCACCGGCCACTCCACCGGGGCAGCCGGCGCCGCGTACTGGTGGAAGGTCATCTGCCGGGCCTGCTGCACGCTGCCGTGCACGGTGGCGCTGCCGTAGATGCCGTTCCTGACCTGCCCGTCCTGCACGTGCCCGCCCCCGCCGCCCGACCCGCTGAACCGGCCTCCATTATGGGAGCCGGAAACGGCGCTGCCGCTGTCTC
>NZ_JBHVEU010000091.1:0-23889 GCF_042802075.1 Kitasatospora sp. NPDC057518 | reverse complement strand
GGTACCCGAACTGCCTGGACTTCGTCGCCGAGCTGCGCGCGGCGAGCACCGCCGCCGCGCCGGAACCGTGGCGCGCCGACGGGCCGCCCACCCGGGTCGTCCCGGCGCTCGCCCCCGACCCGCGCCCGGTGCCCGGGCCGCCCGCCTGGGCCGCACCGGTCGTCCACCCGCCGCCGTCGCCGCCCGCAGGGAGCCGTCCGTCATGAACGCCGTGAGCCAGGTCTTCGCCGTGGTCGCCGCGGCGATCCACCTGATCGTCTGGCCGCTGGAGAGCTTCCTGTACGGGCACCCGCGGGTGCGCCGCGTGCTGACCGGCAGCACGGCGGACGCCCCGGAGGTCCGGCTGTGGCGCGTCAACGTCGGTTTCTACAACCTCTTCCTGGCCCTCGGCCTGGTCGCCGGCCTGGTCCTGCTGCACACCGGACACCCGGGGGCCGGGCGGGCGGTGGTGCTCTACGTCGCCGCGTTCATGGTCGCGGGCGGGATCACCCTGTTCACCTCGGAGCCGAAGCTGTGGCGCGGTGCACTCGGCCAGGCCGTCCCGGCGGCGATCATCCTTCTGACGGAGGCTTTCTGACGTTTCATCACCATCTCTTCAGGCGTGCGGCTAAACTCCGCCTACCCCGCGACGGTCGCGGCGGCTGGGGGTGGCAGCAGTGGCGAAGATCCCGATCACCGACCGGTACGTCGTCGGCCTCGGCTGTCGGGTGAGCGTCCAGCAGGGCCTCACCTCGACGAAGGTCAGCTGGAGCGTCGCACACCTGCCGGAGGGCGGCTCGCCCCGGCCCACCGGCGGCAACAAGGAGATCGGCGTCATCTGCCCGCGCTGCCGGCGTTCCTTCTCCGTCCGGGTGGAGACCGCCACCAGGGCGCGGGTCAAGCGGCTGGTCCACCGGACGGTGGGCTGGCTGCTGGTGCTCTCGCTGCTGGCCCTCGTCCCGATGCTGGTCCAGCTGGGCGGCCGGACCGTCGAGGAGGGCGACGACCAGGCCGTCGACAACATCGGCCTGCTCTTCACGCTGGCCGCCGCGGGCGTGGTCGTCGGACCGTCGCTGCTGCTCAGTGCGGGCATCCACGACGGCATCGGGAAACTCCGGCTCATCCGGGCCGACGGCCGCAAGACCATGTGGGTGCGGGGCCACCGGCTGTTCTGAGCCGGGACACGCCCCCCGCACCCGTCACTCGGCGTCCGCCGGCACCTCGCCGCGGTGCCGCACCCGGGTGGCGAGCAGGGCGCCGAGCGCGCCGGTCAGCAGCCCCCAGCCCGCCGCGAGCGGCACCGCCGTCCAGAGCACCGGGCGCAGGGTGAGGCTCCCGCCGCCCAGCCCGGCCAGCGGGTTGCCGCCGCCGAGCACGGCGCCCAGCAGGTCGCCCAGGCCGCCCTGGCCGAGGCCGACACCGAGCACGGAGAGCCCGTAGTCGGCGTCCACCCGGGTCCACAGACCCACCAGCAGCACGGTGACGGCGGTGGCGAGCGCGAACCGGACGGCGTGCCGCCAGAGCCGGACGGTGCGCGGCGCGCGGCGGGCCGCCAGGAAGGCGGCGGCGAGCAACAGGACGGCGGCCAACGGCAGCAGCCACCAGCTGCGGGCGTCCTGCTCCGCGAGGGTGCCGAGGTCGATGGTCGCCGGCCCGCCCCCGGGGGTGCGCAGCACGGCGCTGAGCGGCTTGGGGACGGGCAGGCCGAGCCCGCCGACCAGCCACCCGTGCCACGTGGCGCCGAGCCCGATGCCGAAGGCCAGCCAGACCAGGTCGGGCAGCGCGAGCAGCACCACGGCCAGGGTCTGCCGGGGGTTCCCGTGCACGACCGCGGTCAGCACCCCGGCCACCGCACCGATCGCCAGGTACGCCAGCAGGACCAGCCAGAGCGCGAACGCGGGCGGGCGGACCGCGAGTTGGTAGCGCACCAGGGCGGGCGGCAGCGGGGCCCGCCGGGACACCGCGAAGGTGACCGCGAGCACCACCAGCAGCCAGGCCAGCCCGATGCCCACGGTGGTCGGGCCGTCCGCGCGGAAGCCGACCTCCGGGGTCAGCCCGAGCGCGCCGCCGATCGACTGGGCCAGGTCGCCGCCGAGCGGGACGACGAAGCTGTGCCGGGCGCCGAGGGTGAGCAGCACCAGGGCGAGCACCCAGAGCAGCAGCGTCCGGCCGATCCGCCCGAGCAGCTCACCGCCGCCCGCGACCGCGCGGAAGCGCAGCTGGCGCAGGAACACCTCGGCCATCGCGACCGCGCCGACCACCGAGACGCTCAGCGGCATCGCGCTGATCCCGGCCCCGACCGCCGCGAAGTCCCCGGCGCCGCCGTCGAGTTCGACGGTGCCGCCGACGGCGAGCGCGAGCGTCGCGGCCAGCACGGCGGGAAAGCCGCCGTCCGGGAGGTCGTCGGCGCCGGCCAGCCAGAGACCGAACGCGGCCACCGCCGCCATCGCGACCAGCCCGGCCAGCACCACGGCGAGCGCGTCCAGCCAGCCGCGTACGGCGCCGGGCGGGCCCGCGGCCCGGGTGGTGGGCTGCTGCATGCCGCCTCCTCGTCGCTCGCGGGGTGCACAGGGGTCCGGCCCGGGCGCGGCGCGATCGATCTCTGATCTACGTCCGATCTACGCCCGATCGGCTCCCGGCCGGGTTCCGGCCGGGTTCCGGCCGGGTTTCCAGGGTGGCCGACGGTCGGCGGGCACGCTCGGCGACGCCCCGGCACCTGCTGTTGCGGCGAACGGGGCAACGGGGGAGAAAGGGAAGCCACTGGCAGGAGCCTCCCGAGCCGGCCCCGGTCGGCCGACCGCCTGCGAAACGGAGCCTCGATGACCTCCCAACCGCCTCCGTCCGGCCTGCCCGGCCCGCCTGGTGAACCTCCGCACGGTCCGCCGTCCGGTCCCCCGTCCGGGCCGTTGGCCGGTCAACCGTCCGGCGGCGGTACGGCCGGTTCGCCGTCCGTACCCCCTCCGCCCTCGGGCCCGTCCGGGGCCGCCGGGGCGGGTGGCGCCGGGAGTGCGAGTGGTCCCGGCGGTGCGAGCGGGCCGGGCGGGCCGTCCGGACCGGGCGGCGCGGGCGGGCCCGGCGGGCCGTCGTCCGGCGGGCCCGGACGCGGGGCGCGCACGCCGTGGTGGCGCTCCGGGAAGGGGCTGGCGCTGGCGGCGGGCACGGTGGCGGTGGCCGTGGTGGCCACCGTGCTGATCGTCAACAACCAGGGCGGCAACCACCCGGCCGTGCCGACCGCGAACGAGGTCGCCCTGCAGGCCCCGGCCGATCCCGGGCCGGACCCGTTCACCCCGTCGGTGGAGACCCAGGGGGTGAGCGCCCCCGCACCCGGCTCCGCCGTCCCGACCGCCGTCCCGACCCCCGCCCCGACCGTCACCCCGACTGCGCAGCACCCGGGCGGCGCCTCGTCCCGGAGCGGTTCGCCGACCGCGCTCCACAGCGTCGAGGGCAGCTCGGCCGGGCTGTACGCCGGGTCGATGGGCAAGCCGAGCTGCGACACCGAGCGCCTGGTCGGAATGCTCTCGACCGGGGACACCGGGCGCGCCTGGGCCTCCGCCGCCGGCATCGCGCAGGCCGACGTCCCCGGCTACCTGCGCTCGCTGACCTCCGCCTACCTGCGGGTGGACACCCGGGTGACCAACCACACCTACAAGAGCGGCGCGGTGGTCGAGTACCAGTCCGCACTGGAGGCGGGCACCGCCGTCCTGGTGGACGCCCAGGGCGTGCCCCGGGTGCGCTGCTCCTGCGGCAACCCGCTGAAGCCGCCGGCGCTGGTGAGCAACGCGAGGTACACCGGGAAGGCCTGGGCGGGCTTCCAGCCGTCCACGCTGATCATCGTGGTGCCGGCAGCCCGACCGGTGACCGAGATCATCCTGGTGAACGTCGAGACCGGCGGGTGGTTCTCCCGGATGACCGGGCGGGTCGAGGTCGTGGACCGACCGGCCGAACCCCCGAAGGGGCCCCTGGTGCCCGGCATCCCACCGCCGGGCCCGTGGACGCCGTCCACACCCTCGGCCACCTCCTCGACCTCCCCCGGTACGACGTCCCCCGGCACGACGTCGCCGGGTGCAACATCGCCGGGCACGACCCCACCCGGCACGACCCCACCCGGCACGCCATCGCCCGGCACGCCGACGAGTTCGGGTGCCACCGGTGCCACCCCCTCGGGCTCCACAGGCGCCGGAGTCACCTCCTCGGGCCCGACGACCCCCGGAGCCACGTCCCCGACCAGCTCGGGTCAGCCGCCGGGGACGGCCACGACGACCAGCACCCCGCCCCCGTCCACGGTGACCACCGGCGCACCGACTCAGACTCAGACTCAGACACAGACGCCGACACCGGTCACCAGGACGCCCTCCGCCGCGACGGCGACCACCGCCGCCACGACGGCAACCGGCACCACGGCGACGACCACCACCGCCCAGGCGCCGACCGCGACCTGCGCGAGCACCGCGCCGTCCACCCTGCCACCCTGCCCGACCGCGAGCGCCGCCACGCCGAGCTGACCCGGCACACGCCCCGCTCCGCCCCGCTGCCGTCGACCCTCACCCGGTCGGTGGCAGCGGCGCGCCTCAGGGCAGCAGCACCTTCGCGTCCTCGGGCCCGAGCACCCGGCCGTCCGCCGAGCGCACCTCGACCCGCGCGACGGGCGCACCGGACTCGCGGTCCACCAGACGCGCCCGGGGCTCGCCCTCCTCGAAGAACCACTGGTCGCCCCACTGCCGCAGCGCCGTGATCACCGGGAACAGCGCACGGCCCTTCTCGGTGAGCACGTACTCCTGGTACGGGCTGCCGTCGGCGGCCGGCGCGAGCTCGAACACGCCGTTGGCGACCAGGCCGGCCAGGCGGGAGGACAGGATGTTCTTGGCCAGGCCGAGGTTCTTCTGGAACTGCCCGAAGCGGCGCAGTCCGTCGAAGGCGTCACGGACGATCAGCAGCGTCCAGCCGTCGCCGACGACGTCGAGCGGACGGGCGACCGGGCAGGCCGATTCCTCGTGCGTGGTGCGTTTCGGCACTTCTCCCACCTCTCAGCTCTCACCGGTCGGCGCCCAGCGTACCGATCAGAGCGTGGTTGCTTATTAAAACCAGAGTATGCCATTGTGTCGCGGTAGCACTTTGAAACCACCATGCCCCTTCGAGGGAGTCCGCCCATGACCTCACCCGCCCGCGCGTCCGCCGAGGACCCGACCGCCGCCGACCCCCCCGCCGACGCCCTGGCCAAAGCCCCGGCCGACACCCCCACCGGGGCCCCGCCGCGCGGCCTGTCACCGGCCGTCGCCTGGCTGCTCTCCGTCGCCTGCGGCCTCGCCGTGGCCAACGTCTACTACTCGCAGCCACTGCTCGACCTGATCGCCCGGGACTACGGCATCGCCCCGGCGACCATCGGCCTGGTCGGCACCCTCACCCAGACGGGCTACGCCCTCGGCCTGCTCCTGCTCGTGCCGCTCGGCGACCACGTCAACCGCCGCACCCTGATCACCTCCCAGCTCGGCCTGTCCGTCCTCGCCCTCCTCGCCGTCGCACTCGCCCCCTCCGCTCCGCTGCTGCTCCTCGCGATGGCCGCCGTCGGCGTCCTCGCCGTCGTCGCCCAGGTGGTCGTCGCCTACTCCGCCCAACTCGCCGCCCCGGGCGACCAGGGCCGGGTGGTCGGCACCGTGACCAGCGGCATCGTGGTCGGCATCCTGCTCGCCCGCACCGTCGCCGGGACCATCGGCGACCTGGCCGGCTGGCGCGCCGTCTACGTGGTCTCCGCCGTCGCGACCGCCGCCATGGCCCTCGCCGTCGCGGCCGCCGTCCCGTCCGAGCGGCACCGGGCGGCCGAGCGGATCGGCTACCCGCGGCTGGTCGGCTCGGTGTTCACGCTCTTCGCCCAGGAGCGCGTGCTCCGGGTCCGGGCCGTCCTCGCGCTGCTCGGCTTCACCTCCGTCACCGTGCTGCTCACCCCGATGGTGCTCCCGCTCGCCGCGCCTCCCTTCAGCCTCAGCCACACGCAGATCGGGCTCTTCGGCCTGGCCGGCGCCGCCGGAGCGCTCGGCGCCGGATACGCCGGCCGCCAGGCCGACCGCGGCCGCGCCGAACGCACCGCCGGCATCGGTCTGCTGGCCATGCTGGTCGGCTGGCTCCCGGCCGCGCTGCTGCCGCACTCGGTCTGGTGGCTGGTGCTCGCCATGGTGGTGATCGACTACGGCCTGCAGTCCGTCCACGTCGCCAACCAGCACCTCCTCTACCAGGTCCGCCCGGAGGCGCAGAGCCGCCTGACTGCCGGCTACATGCTGCTCTACTCCGCCGGATGCGGCGCGGGCGCGATCCTGTCCACCGTCGTCTACGACCACGGCGGCTGGACGGCCGTCTGCCTGCTCGGCGCCGCCACCAGCCTCACCGCGCTCGGCTACTGGTGGACGGCGGCCCGCCGCTGACGGCCGATCGGCCACCGGCCTCCGGCCCCTACGCGTACGTCACCTACGCGTCCGCCACCGGCGCCTCCGCCGCCGACGCCGCGGCGAGGACCTCCCGCAGCGTCCGTATGCCCTCGCGCCAGGCCGCCGCCTCCCCCGACTCGTCCCACAGCTCCGCGAGCTCCGACTCCTCCGCGACCACCCGGTCGAGCGCCGCCACCGCGAGCGGGCGCAGCTCGGCGGAGAGCGGCGGGACCGGCTCCTTGGGCCCGTAGGCGCTGGTCACCGCCGCCCCGCCCGGGCACTGCGCCGCCACCAGCGCGGCGGAGGCGACCGCCTCCACCGCCTCGTCCGAGTCCAGGAACTCCTCCGCCCGGACTGCGTACAGCAGCGCCGACCGGAGCAGCGCCTCCCGCTCGCCCGGCGCCGCGTCGTCCAGTCCGCCGCAGAAGTCCGCCGCCGAGTCGTTGTCGAAGTGCCCGATGTCCCAGGTGCCCATGCCGATCCCCTCACGCCGTTCGTGTTCGTGTGCGACGGATGCTTGCACACGGCACTGACAATCGGCCGGGCCGACGGATATTCGCTGGTCAGGGCCGACCGCGGTGGGGCAGAGTGCCCCCATGACCACGATTCAGGGGCTGGACCGGGACGGGTACATCGCACGGGAGGGCTCGCTCGACCGCGTGCCGCCGGCGTTCACGCCGGTGGTCGCCGCCGCCCGGGAGCGGATCGCCGCGGCCTTCGCCCCCGACCGGCTGCACAGCGCCTACCTCTACGGCAGCCTCCCGCGCGGCACCGCCACCCCCGGCGTCTCCGACCTCGACCTGCTGCTCGCCCTGCGCCACGAGCCCACCGCCGCGGACCGGGCGGAGGCCGACGCCCTCGAAGCCGCGCTCGACGGGGAGTTCGCGCAGGTGAACGGGGTCGGCGTGGTGCTGGCCGGCACGGACACCCTGCTGAGCGAGCTCGAACGCCACGACCTCGGCTGGTTCGTCGCCTGCCTCTGCACCCCGCTGCTCGGCGAGGACCTCGCCGCCCGGCTCCCCCGCTACCGCCCCACCTCGCTGCTCGCCCGGGAGACCAACGGCGACCTGGCCCTGGTCCTCCCGCTCTGGCACGAGCGCCTGGCCGCCGCCACCACGGAGGCCGAACTGCGCGGCCTCACCCGCGCCGTCTCCCGCCGCCTCGTCCGCACTTGCCTCACCCTGGTCATGCCCCGCTGGGGCGGCTGGACCAGCGACCTCGCCGCCTCCGCCGAGATATTCGCCGGCTACTACCCCGAGCGCGCCGCCCAAGCACGCCTCGCCGCCGCCCTCGCCCGCGGCCGCACCCCCGACCGGGCCGCCCTCACCGTGCTCGTCGACGACCTGGGCCCCTGGCTCGCCGCCGAGTACGCCGCCGTCCACGGCGTGAAGGCACCGCGCCCGTGACGGCGCCGCGCCCGTGAAGGCAGCACGCCCGTGACGGAACCGCACCCGGACGGCCGGCCCTACGGTCCGGACCACCGGTGCGTCCCGCTCCCGCCGGCCCACGGCACGCTCGTCCCGGACGTCGTCGGCGGGCGGATCGGGTACGTCGAGGTCCTCGACCCGGCGGCCGCTCCGGGACACCAGCCCCGGCCGGGGCTGAACTCGCCACCGCCGCAGGGGCTTCAGTCCACGCACGGGATCCCGCCCGCCTTCACCGCCGGCCCCTGCATCGGCAGCCCCGCCGCCGAGTCGGCGGAGGTCTCACCCGGCGCGGCCGACGGCACGGCCGTCGGGCTCGGGGTGCGGGAGACGGCGAGGGTGAGCAGGACGCGGCCCGCGGGGATCCCCGACGAGAAGACCGCGTTCACCCCGTAGCGGGCGGCGAGGCGCTGCGCCTCGGCCTTGGCCCCGGCTCCGTACCCGACCGCGGTGGCCCGGGTCCTGGCCGGGGCGTCGCCGATCCGGCCCGTCTGGTAACCGAGTTCGGCCAGCGCCCGGGACTCGTTGGCCGCCGCCCCCGCCCCCGCGACCGCGTTGATGTCGACCACCGCCTTGGGCGTCGCGCTCGGCGTCGGGGTCGCGGAGGGCGACGGGGCCGGTTCGCCCGGCGCGTCCCCGGACGGCGCGACGGGCACGACGGCGGGGACGGCCGGCGCCGGCTCGTGCTTGAAGAGCTGCCGGACGATCTTCCTGATCAGGTCCGGGTTGACGGTGTTGACCTCCTGCCCGCCGACCGTCTTGAAGCCGCTGATCGGCAGGGTGTTGAACTCCACGTTGCCGCCGGTCAGGTTGGGCGCCTGCTGGGCGAAGTCGAGGATGTTCCACTCGTTGTCGATGACCACGTCCTTCTTCACCACCGCGAACAGCTTCTGCATCTGCCCGAGGTCGTTCAGGATGCCCTGCTGCTTGAGCCGGTACTCGACGGAGGAGAGGAACGCCTGCTGCCGGTGGGTGCGGTCGAGGTCGCCGTTGGTGAGGTGGTGGCGCTGGCGGACGAAGGAGAGCGCCTGCGCGGCGTCGAGGGAGCTGATCCCGGCCGGGAGCTTGAGGCCGGTGCCGCCGCCCTCGTGGGTGGCGGTCCGGGCGATGATCGGGTCGTCCACGGGGTGGTTGAGGCAGACCTGGACCGGCTCGACCGCCTTGGCGATGTCGTAGAAGCCGATCAGGTTCACCTCCGCGAAGTGGTCGATCGGGACGTCCAGGAAGCTCTGCACGGTCCGGATGGTGGCCGAGCGGCCGGCCTCGCGGCTCTGCCGTTCCAGCGCCGCCTTGGAGAGCCCCTTGCCCGCCAGCTTCTGCTCGGCGGCCTCCTTGGCGATGCCGTACGCCTCCTTGATCTTGTGCATCTTCCCGTCCGCGCCGACGGTCTGCACGTAGTCGTCGCGCGGGACGGAGAGCGCGGTGACCTTGCCGCCGTTGGCCGGGATGTGCAGCACGATCAGGGCGTTGGTGTTGTACCCGCCGATCTCGCTGGAGCCGGCGTGCAGTTCGTCCTCCACGAACTGCCGGGGCAGGTCGTTGCCGTCCATGTCCTTGCGGCTGTCCAGGCCGATCAGCAGCAGGTTGACGGACTTGTCGAGGTGCGGCGGGGCGTTCTTCCTGGCCTCGCTCAGCGCGGTGGACTTGATCATGCCGTCGTCCAGGCTGCGGTACTCGTACCAGGTGAAGCCGCTGGCGCCGAGCACCGCGACCGAGACGGTGCAGGCCAGGGTGCGCCCGGCGACGGTCAGCGGGGCGGCGGCGCGGCGCGGGTCGTAGCCGCGCCGGCCGCGCAGACCGCGCTGCCCGCGTTGGCCGCGTTGGCCGGTACGGCTGTTGCCGCGCTCAGCCACGGCGGCCCCTTCCGGCCGGGACAGCCGTCCTGCCGGTCCGCCGGCGCTCCGGCACCGCCCGGCGGCGGGCCGCCGTGACGCGGACCGCGACCACGACGAGCGCCACCGCCACGGCCGCGGCCATCACCGGGAACGCCCCGACCACCCAGCGCAGTGCGCCGGTGCCGAGGTTCCTCCCCTGGTACTTCCCGGGGTGCGCCAGGTACTCGACGCCCGAGGCGGTGAGCAGCACCACGACCGGAGCGGCCGTCACCACCCACCACCGGCCGGTGCGGCTGCAGAGCAGCGCCGCGGCCGCCGTCCCGAGCACCGAGCCCACCGCGAACAGGAGGCCGACGCCCGGCCCGTCGAGTTCGTCCGCGACCGCTCCGAGCAGCGGCAGCCCGACCGCCGAGAACGCGGCCGCCGTCCCGCCGCGCCGGCGCGCCTGCTGCCTGCGGCGGGCCGCCCCGGGGCGCGGCGACCGGACCTGCCGGGGCGCCGCGGTGTCCGCGCGCCTCCCGGGGGCGCCTGCGGCTCCCGCACCGGCCGGCCAGGAGCGCTGGGCGGGCAGGGCGCGGTCCTCGGTGCGGGGCCCCGCGTCCTGGTACGGCGTTCTCGCCCGCTGACCGGCCATGCGCACTTCCCTCGATCGTTGCGGCTGCGGCGGCGCGATCGCACCACCGCGCGTGCCGGGACGCCGTCGGTCCTGCCGGGGCCCTGGCGGCGCCCTGGTGACGTCCTGGTGGGGACCAAGCCTCTACATTGCTGTAGAGGTTGGGCTGGAGCATACAAACCCATTTCAGCAAAGTCATCCGCTGCCACCCGGCAGCGACCGACCGCCTGGTGGACCGTCGTTAGGATGGTCATGATCCCCGCCACGTCGGCACACCATCAGGAACGCATCAGAGGAGCAGAGCGTCACCATGTTTGAGAGTCTGAAGAACCTCGCGGGCAAGGCCACCGACCTCGCCCGTGACCACGGCGACGTGATCGGGCAGGGCCTGGACAAGGTCGGCGACGCGATCGACGACCGCACGGACGGCAAGTACAGCGGGCAGATCGACACCGGCGTCGAGAAGGCGAAGGACTTCCTGCGCAACCTCGACGGCGACCAGAAGCCCGCCGAGTAACCTGCCGCAGGACACGATCGGCCGCACGACGGTCGAACGACCGCACGGGCGAACGGGGAGGGGCGGCAGCGGTGAGCGAGGAGAAGAAGGGGCCGGGCTGGGGGCAGTGGCTGGTGCTCACCGTCGCGGTCGTGGTCGGGCTGGGCCTCCTGCGCGGCAACGACCACGACGGCGCGGCCTCCGCCGACCCCTCCCCGACCGCCGCCGCCCCGTCCGTCCCCGGGTCCGGCGGCGCGCCGTCGGCCGGCGGCTCCGCGAAGCCGTCGAAGCCCTCGGGCCGCTACGACCCGGCCGACTACGCGGAGCCGGTCCGCCGGTACGCCACCGAGGCCGGGGTCAACCCGCAGCTGCTGATGGCGATCCTCTACAACGAGTCGTACAAGCCGCACGACCCCGAACTCGAACGGGCCTGGCAGCGCGGCAAGCCGGACGCCTCCTTCGGCATCGCCAACATGCACCGGGCCGCCTTCGACGACACCAAGCCCGGCCGCCCCTTCGCCTCCCGGCAGTGGGAGGAGCTCCCGGACGACCGGGACCTGGCCGTCCAGGCGGCCGCCTGGCACCTGCACGACCTCGCCGCCCAACTTCCCGCGCGCCCGGGCGTGTCGCTCAGCCGGGACGAACTGGTCGCCCTCGGCTACAACGCGGGCGCGGGCAACATGCTGGCCTTCGCCCGGGGCGTCAAGATCGGCTCCCAGGCGCAGTCCTACCTCGACCGCCTGCAGGACAACTGGTCGAAGTCCGGCGAGGCCGTGAAGTAGCGCCTCCGGGCGGTCAGCTGACGGCGATCCGGGCGGACCAGACCCTCCGCCAGGCCAGCGCGTCGGCGACCCCCTCGGCGATGCCGCGCCGCGGCTGCCAGCCGAGCAGGTCCCGCGCGGTGTCCACGACGGCGTAGCAGCCGATCACGTCCCCGGGCCGCGGCCCGGCCTCCCGCACCTCGAGGCTGGCGCCGACGGCCTGTTCGAAGGCGGCGATCAGCTCCCGCACGGTGGTCCCGTCACCGGTGCCGACGTTGATCACCCGGTAGCGGTCCGCCACGCCCGGGGCGATCACCTCGTCGAACCGGAGCAGCGCCGCGACGTGCGCCTCGGCGAGGTCCTGGACGTGGACGTAGTCGCGGATGCCGGAGCCGTCGCGGGTCGCCCAGTCGGTGCCGGTCACGGTGAACGGGGTGCCGGTGGTGTGCGCCTCGATCAGCTTGCCGAGGGCGTGGGTGGGCCGGAGGTCCTGGAGGCCGGTGCGCAGCTGCGGGTCGGCGCCGATCGGGTTGAAGTAGCGCAGGGCGATGACGCGTTGGCGCTCGGCGCCCTCGCCCCTGGTCCAGTCCTGGAGGACCTGCTCCATCATCTGCTTGGTGCGCGCGTACGGGCTGCCGGCGTCGACCGGGCTGCTCTCGTCGACCCGGGCGTCGGCGGTGGGGGCGTAGATCGAGGCGGAGCTGCTGAAGACGACCCGGGTGCAGCCGTGGCGCTGGAGGGCGTCCAGGAGTTCGACCGTCTTGGCGACGTTCTCCCGGTAGTAGTACAGCGGCTTGGCCACGGACTCCGGTACGACGATCTTCGCGGCGCAGTGCACGGTGGCGTCGATGTCGGGGTGCTCGGCGAAGATCCGGTCGAGCAGGGCCGCGTCGGCGATGTCGCCCCGGTAGAAGAGCCGGTCCGCGACGAACTCGGTCCGCCCCCGGGAGAGGTCGTCCAGCACGACCGGGGTGATCCCCCGGTCGAGCAGGGCGGAGGCGACGGTGCTGCCGATGAATCCCGCGCCGCCGGTGATCAGGACCTTCTTCATGCGCGAGCGCTCCCTTGCGGTCGTCCGGGCGCCAGGTGGCGCCCGGTGACCGGAAGGGACGTCGGTTCGCACCCGGCCGGTTCCACGACGGGGCCGCTCCCCCGGAACGGCCGGCCGTCGCCGGGCGACTCAGCCGCGGTGGCGGCGCAGCCAGAGGCCGGTGGCGACCAGGACGACGGCCGCGCAGGCGGTGCCGATGGCCGCCCAGGCGGTGGCGTCGGAGGTGGTCGCGTGGACGCGGCCGGGCGCGGCCTCCCGGGCGGAGACGGGGGCCGCGGTGGTCCCCGTCCCGGCGGTGGTCTCCCGGAGCGGGGCGGGGGTCACCTCGGCGGAGCGTGGCGAGCCGTCCCCCGGCTGGGCCTCGGCGAGCGGCGGGCCCCCCGTCCCCGCGGGCGCCGGGTCGGTGACCACCGCGGTGTCGATGTCGAGCTCGCCCTCGCCGTGCCCGGGGGCGGGGGAAGAGCAGTCCACCGTCACCCGCCAGTGCCCGACCGGCAGGATCTCCCGGGTGGTGTACGTCCCGGGACGGCCGGGGGCGGTGACCAGGCGCCAGGGGCCGACGGCGCGCCCGTCGGTGGCCGTCGCGGAGAGCGTGCCGGCGAACTCCCCGGTCACCGGGTCGTGGTCGTTCTCCCAGGTGGCGACGGTGCTGACGCGACCGTTCTGCTGGCCGGTGACGTCCAGGTGGACGCTCTCGCCGTGGGCGGCGGCGGGTGCGGCGGCGGCGAGCAGGGCCGCCGCGGCGAGGGCGAGGGCGCTGAGGTGGGGGCGGGTTCGCATACGGGAGGGTCCTCGGGGCGGTGTGGGGGCAGGGACGCTGGGAACGGCCGGCGCCGGGAACGGCCCGCCACTGGGTGGGCGGCGGCCGGTCCCGGCGCGACGGACCTTCGGGCCTGCGGGTCTTGGGGCCCGCGGGCGTCGGCGGCTCGGGTCGGAGGGTGCGGCCGGCGTACGGGCCGACCGGTTTTACGGGCTCACAGGAACAGCCTTACCCCGTTCGGCACACGAGGACTTCAGCAACGAACAGTTCTGGTAAGAGAGGCCGCCGTTCGACTGCGGAGACTCCGGCAGCCGCCCTCGTCGGGGGTGAACCCGCCTTCGTCAGCGGCGAGTTGATACGTCCGCGCGGCCGCTTCGGGGTGCGGCAGCCGGGCGGTGCGCCGGGCCGGGGCCGCCGTGCCGCCAAGCACCACGCGGCGGCCCGGGTCGGCGGAATTCGGCGTGATCTGACTGATGGCCGCCTCGGGAGCCGGTCCTCCCCGGGGTCGGGGGCGGGGCCGGGGGAGGGGTCGCGGCGGCCAGGGCGCCCTGCGGGTGGGCCGGCGGCGTCGGCGCGGCCCGCTGCTCCGGTGTCCCATCGCGTTCCTCTCCTCGCGCGACGGCGCGTGCCCCTGCGACGGAGGGGCTCGGGCCTTCCGACACTCCGGAGAGCGGGAGGGGCGAGCGGGAATAACAGAAACCTCTTGCGAAAATCCCCGGGCCGTTCGATCGAGTGGCAGCCGGGGACGCCGAACCGGCCCTGGGCGCAAGGCGCAACCGCGCAGGGCGGAGCCGGGGAGCGAGCAGGGGGGGCGGAGCCGGGGAGCGCGAGCAGGGGGGCGGGCGCTCCCCGGCAGGAGGTGGTGGCGGCCACCCGGCCGGAGTCCCGGGGCGTGCGACTCCGTCGGCCGTGACGGAATGCTAGACCCGTCGGCAGGTGCTGACCAGTGCTCTGACCAGCGGATTTTCCGCCCCGGACATGCCATCGCCAGCCAGGCTGCGACGTACCGTCAGATCCGACGTACCGTCACATCGCCGGACGGTCAGGCCGCGGCCTTCACCGGCTCCGCACCGAAGGCCGCCGCACCCGCCCAGGGCCGTACCGCCGCCGTCGCGCCGGTGCCGCAGCCCCCGTGCAGCCGGGCCAGCCCGGCCGCCAGGACGACCCGGTCCCCGCCGAGCCAGAGCCGCAGGGCCGCCGAGAGCGCGGCGCTGGCCGGCCCGGCCGCGGGGCCGCCGGTCCGCACCAGCCGCTCGCCGAGCAGCGGCAGCAGGTCCGCGACCGCCGCGGGCAGCCACAGCGTGAGCGCGAACGGCGCCGGTCTGGCCAGAACGCGTAGCAGCGGCAGGACGCAGGCGTCGTCGTGCAGCGCAGGGATGACCTCCAGCAGCCCGTCCACCGCCACGTCGGAGACGTCGCCGCCGTGCCCGCGCGCGAGGTCGCGCAGCAGCGCGCGCTCGGCGGCGGTGATCCGGACGGTCAGCATGACCTCGTCGCAGTCCATGGTCCCGGCCCCTGTCGTGGAGAGTTGGTGGTGTGGTCGTCGGGTCGTGGTGTCAGTCCTGTGCCGACAGGGTTCCTGCCCCGATCCGGCCCTCCGATACCGGCGCTATCAGGCCGTAGTGGCCGTCGAAGCGGCGGTAGAGCACCCGGGCCCGGTGGTCGCCGGGGTCGGTCCAGCCGACGAACGGGCGGCCGGTGAGCCAGAGCCGGCGGGCCGCCTCGGCGAGGTCGAGCGGGGGCATCGCGCTGGTGCCCGCGGCGCACAGTTCCACCGTGCCGCCCGGCGTGCAGCGGTGCACCAGGCCGTCCCGTCCGGTCGCGGCGTCCGCGAAGAGGTGGAACCGCCGGTCGAGGGCGAGCAGTTCGAGCACGGCCTGTTCGGGGCCGCGGCGGGCGAGCACGACCGCCTTGTGCCGGGCGATCCGCCGCTGGGCGAGCGGACGGTCGGCGAACTGCGGGCGGTAGGCGCTCTCGTACGCGACGGCGAAGCCGATGTCGCCCTGCTCGCGCAGCCGGACGGCCCGGCCGGCCAGTGTGCCGAGCACCAGGTCGACGGACTCCCGCGCGGTGCCGGTGGCCAGCTGCACCCGGACCGGGCCGACGCCCGCCAGCTCGACGTCCGCCTGGGCCAGCGCGGGCCGGGTCACCGAGCGGTTTCGCGAGCGGGTCAGCCGCAGTCGCAGCGCGTGGGTGTCGGGGCCGAGCGCCGCGGCGGTGGCCAGTGCCCGGGCCCGGGCGTACTCGGCCTCCTCGCGGGGCAGCTCACCGCGGATCTCCACCCGGACGTCGAGGGCCGGCCGGTGGCGCAGACGGGTCATCAGGTTCCTCCTTCTTCGCATCCATGCTGTCCCTCGTACGCCCGTGCGGCGAGGGTCCAAAGACCCTGCCCCGCGGGCGAGCCGCCGACCGCCCGGAGGGTCGCATCGGCGCAGGTCAACACCGGATTTCGAGCACGCACGAAAGGGTCGATCCACTCGGCCGTTGGAGTGATCCCCGCACATTCGGCGCAACGCTCGGGAAACCGGCGCGTTTGTTCAACGTGCGCCCTCCCGCCGGGGGCGCGCGCGGGGCCCGCGCTGGGCGGACCCCCGGCTCCCGGCCGGCCCGCCGCTGCCACCCGGCATCGCCCGCACCGGCCCCTCTGGTGAGAGGTAGTGTCATGTCCCTGCTGACCGAGACGCGGAAGCTGATCGTCCCCCCGAGAACCGCACCCGGCCCGTCCCCGCTGGCCCGCGCCGCCGTCCCGCCGCTGGCCCCCGGCGCCCTGCCCGGCCTCGGGCACGCCGGCGCCCTGCTGCGCGACCCGCTCCGCTTCCTCGGTTCGCTCTCCCGCCACGGCGGGGTGGTCCGCATCCGCCTCGGCCCGCGCACCGTCTGCGTGGTCACCGACGCCCGGCTGGTCCACACCCTGCTCGTCGCGCTGGCCCACGACTGCCCGCGCGGCGCCGTCCAGGACACCCTCAAGACGGCCTTCGGCGACGGCCTGCTGATGTCCGAGGGCCAGGCCCACCGGGACCGCCGCCGGATCATCCAGCCGGCCTTCGGCCCGGACCGGATGGGCGAGTACCTGGCCGTGATGCAGCAGGTCACCGAGGAGCGGGCCGGACGCTGGCGCCCCGGGCAGGTCCTCGACGTGGCCAAGGAGATGAACCACCTGGCGCTGGAGATCGTCACCCGCACGCTGTTCGACGCCCGGCTCAGCGAGGACGCCACCGTCGCCTTCCACCGGGCGCTGCCGGACCTGGTGAAGGGCCAGATCGTCCAGTCCCTCTACCCGAGCCCGGCGCTCGCCCGGCTGCCGCTGCCCGTCAACCGGCGCTTCGACGACGCCGTCCGGGTGCTCAACCGGGTGGTCGACCAGGCCGTCAACGGCCGCGCCGCGGGCGCCGAGGAGGGCCGCCGCACCCTGCCCGCCCTGCTGCGGGCCGCGACCGACCCGGCCAGCGGGTGCCCGCTCACCGAGGCCGACGTGCGGTCCGAGGCGATCGCCATGTTCGGCGCGGGCACCGAGACCGTCTCCACCACGCTCACCTGGCTGCTGGACGAGCTGCTGCGCCACCCCGAGGTGGAGGCCCGGATCCTCGCCGAGCTGGACGAGCACCTGCCCGCGGGCACCGTCCCCACCCTCGAGGCGCTGGCCCGGCTCACGTACACCCGCAGCGTCACCCAGGAGGTGGTGCGGCTGCACGCGCCGAACGCCTTCCTGATGCGCACCGCCCGGGTTCCGGTCGATCTGGGCCCGTACCGCGTCCCGGCCGGCACCGAACTGCTGTACAGCCTCACCGCGCTGCACCGCGACCCGCTGCGCTACCCCGAGCCCATGAGCTTCCGGCCCGAGCGCTGGCAGGACGCCGGCGGCACCGGACGGCCGTCCTTCCTGCCGTTCGGTGCGGGCAAGCACAAGTGCATCGGCGAGGCCTTCGCCTGGGCGGAGCTGACCGTCGCGGCCGCGGCGATCCTGCGGCGCTGGCGGCCGGTGGCGGTGCCGGGCGCCCGGGCCCGCGAGGTGGTGTGGACGACGGTCCAGGCGCACGGCCTGCGGGTGCGGCTCGCGCCGCGCGGCGCGCGCTCCCCACGCAGGAGCTCCACCGCGGCCTCCCGCGAGGGTGATACCGGCTCCTCACCGGGGGACACAGTGCCCTCCTCCCCCGGTGAGCCGCCGTCCGGCCGGTGCCCGTTCACCGGCGCCAGCCGTGCGACCGCCCCCGCCGACCCGGCCGCCCCGGCGGACCTCCGGTCGCGTGCCGACCTGCTCCTCTCCGCCGACCGGCACGCCGACTGGGCGGTCCGCCGCGGCCTGCTCACCCCGGCGGAGCTGCCCCGCTACCGGGGGTACGCGCTGCACGAGCTGATCGGCTACGCCTATCCCCGCGCCCGGGGCACCGAACTCGACCTCCTGGTGGACATGCTGGGCTGGTTCACCATCCTGGACGACCGGTTCGACGGCCCGCCCGGCCGCCACCCCGTCCAGGCCCGCGCCGTGGTCGACCCGCTGATCGCGGTCCTCGACGGCGCCCGCGGCGGGAGCCCTTCCGAAAGTCGACTACTGCTCTCCTGGAGGGAGTTGTGGGAGCGCCAGACCGCCTCGATGTCCCCCGAGTGGCGCGCCCGGGCGGCCCGGGAATGGCGGGCCTGCCTGGCCACCTTCCCCGCCGAGGCCGACCACCGCGCCAACGGCACCGTGCCCGCCCTCGGCCTCGACCTGACGGACACCATGTGGCTGCGCCGGCACGGCAGTTGCCTCTACCCGTTCATGAACATAATGGAACGGGTCCACGGCACCGACGCCCCGGCCGCGCTGCACGCGGAACCCGCGCTGCACCAGCTGCGCGCCAACACCGCCGACGCCGCCACGCTGATCAACGACCTCTACTCGCTGAAGCGCGAGGAGCGGCAGGGCGGGACGGCGTTCAACACCGTGCTCACCCTCGAGCGGGCCCACGGCTGCACCCGCGACCGGGCGGTCCACGCGGTGCGCACCCGGGTGGCGCAGCTGCAGCAGGAGAGCGAGGAGCTGCGCCGCGACCTGCTGCGCCGCCACCCGGCCGGGCGCTGGTACCTGGACGGCACCCGGGAGCTGGTCGCCGGCGTGCAGGCCTGGACCAGCACCAGCCACCGCTACCGCGTGCGGGACCGGGAGGCGCGCCAGTGAGCGGCCCGGTCCGGGAGCGCTACTTCCGGCCGCCGAGCGCGAACAGCAGCAGCACGAAACCGGCGAACAGGTGGGTGGCGAAGATGTAGATGCCCGCGCGGATCAGCATCGCCTTGCGGCGCCGCTTCTCCTCGCTCGTACCGTCCCCGCCCGTACCGCTCCCGCTGGTACTGCCCTCGCTCACGCTGTCGTCGCTCGTGCTGGCGCTCATGGTGGTGCTTCTCCTCGGATCGGGCGGACGGGCCGGGCGCGGCTCAGCGGGGCCGACCGCCGGGGGCGCGCAGCTCGGTGAGCAGCGCGCCCTGGTCGGTGATCAGCTCGGTCAGGATCCGGCGGGCCGCGCGCAGCAGTTCGGCGACGTCCGGGGTGCTGAGCGCGTACACCACGGTGTTGCCCTCACGGGTCGCCGTGACCAGCTGGGTGCGGCGCAGCACCGCGAGCTGCTGGGAGAGGTTGGACGGCTCGACCTCGATCTCCGCCAGCAGCTCGCGCACCGGCCGGGGGCCGTCCTGGAGCAGTTCCAGGACCCGGATCCGTACGGGGTGGCCGAGGGTGCGGAAGAACTCCGCCTTGGCCTGGTACAGCGGCACCGGCATCGTCCGCGCTCTCCCTCGGGTCCGGCTGGATGGTCGTCCGGCCGGGCGGGGATCTCCGCCGCGGCCGGTAGGCATCATCGCGACAGATGAAGATTTCTTCAAGTCGTCACCGCGCGTCGCCGGGGTGCGCCGGAATCCGGAAGGCCCCGACCGGGCGCTCCGCCGGGCGGTCGCGATCGGGTCGGGGCATGCGAAAGCCGAGCCCGGGATGCTGCCAACTCCCGGGCTCGGCAGTCATGGTGATGAGCCGTCAGCAGACTACAGGCACATCGACCGTGGCCGGGACCTGCCCGCTCCAGAAGCCCTCGACGTCGAAGGAGACGTGCACGGTGGACCCGCACGGCACCGTGCTGGAGATGCCGTCGACCCGCACGGTGGAGACCTGGAACACGGTGCGGCCGTTCACGGTGCCGAGCGAGGCCCCGCCGGTCACGTTGGCCGACAGGTGGGTCACCAGCTCCTTCGGCGCCGGCGGCCACGGGGTGCCCGGGGACGGCGGGCCGGCCAGGCCGATCTTCCCGTAGACCGCGACGCTGTCACCCGTCACGTCGGCGCAGGCGTAGGTGGCCAGGCCGGCCTGCAGGCTGGAGTAGCCGCAGGTGGTGACGGTGGCGGTGGTGGTGGCGGCGGCCGGGGTCGCGGCGATGGCCGGGACGGGGGCGGCGAGCAGGGTGACGGCGCCGGCGGCGATCCAGGTGGCGCGACTCATGCGGTTCATCGGTGCCTCCTCCTTCGGAGGGTATGAGGACGGACTGGGAACAGGTGACGTGGTACATATGACATTTCATAGGCCCACGACAGAAACTTTGACATGCGATTCCTCGGCCATGAGGCGGATTTACCCTCGGAAGTCAGGTGTCGACCGAAACTGAACCTTCGATGGCGCAATCAGCGCTGGACAGTCGAACGGGCGCCCCCGTCCAGGGGACGCCCGCGTGGAGCCCGGGTGAACCGTCTCCGAACGCCCCCGGAGCCGCCTTCGAAGCCGCTGCCGAAGCCGCCGCCGAACCGCCGCCGCCGACTCAGCCCAGCGAGCCGCGCAGGGCGTCGACCCGGGCCACCGCCTCGCTGAAGGCGTGCCGGTCCAGGCGGCCGTCGTCCAGGGCGGCGGCCAGCGCCTCGGTGGCCTCCTCGCCCTGCCGGGGGTCGCGCCCGGAGCAGAGCATCAGGTCCATCCCGGCCGCGGCGGCGGCCAGCGCGCGGTCACCGGGGCCGCCGTACGGGGCGAGCGCGGCGGCCTCCATGGCGTCGGTGACGGTCACGCCGTCGAAGCCGAGCCGGCCGCGCAGCTCGCCCTGGATGATCGCGTGCGAGAACCCGGCCGGGTGGTCCGGGTCCAGCGCCGGGTAGACCGCCCAGGAGGCCATCACCAGGCGCACGCCCGCCGCGATGGCCGCCCGGTACGGGGCCTCGCCGCGGGCGCGGAGCTGCGACAGCGGGACGTTCAGGGTGACCGGGCTCTCGTCGGTGTTCGCGCCCCGGGGCGCGGCGCCGAGACCGGGGAAGTGCTTGGCGGTCGCGGCCACGCCGAGGCCCTGCTGGGCGGTGAGGAAGGCGCTGCCCAACTCCGCCACCTTGGCCGGGTCTTGGCCGAAGGAGCGCTCGGAGTGGTCGATGAAGTTGTCCGGCGTGTCGTAGACGTCGAGCACCGGGGCGAGGTTGAGGTTCAGCCCGGCGTCGGTGAGGGTCCGGGCGGCGCCGGCCCCGGACTCCGCCGCCGCGGCGACCGGGTTCGCCGCCAACCCGACGCGGCGGGCGGAGAGTTCGGGCGCACCGGGCAGTCGGCGGACCTTGCCGCCCTCCTGGTCGGTCATCAGCAGCAGCGGGCGCGGATGCGGCGCCTCGGCGGCGGCCTGCTTCAACTCGCCTATAGCCTGCGCGAGTTGCTCCGGACTGGTGATGTTCTCACCGAACAGGATCACCCCGGCGGCCCGGCCCTCCCGGATCGCCTGGAGCGTCGTGGCCGACGGTATCGGGCCCGGGTACGACAGCACGACCCGCCGCCCGGCGAGCACCCGGGAGTCCTCCTGCTCCAGGCCGGCCATCGCCGCGGTCCTCTCGTCCGGTGCACCCGGGACGCCCGGAGCGCTCGGGGCACCGCGCGGCGGGGCGGGCGAGCCGAGCGGCACCGGCCCGAGCGCGGCGCCCATGACGGCCAGCACCACCCCGAACTGGGCGACACTTCGGAACAGGGCCATCACGCCTCCCGGTCGACAGGTGACTTCGGCATGTCAACGTACCCAGGGGTGCGGCGCGGCATTCCCCCATACACCGTATTCATCCGATAATCCGACTCAATCTCCGCGAGGTGACGCCTCTCCGCGGACCAGCCGGCCCAGGACGCCCACACCCTCGGCGATCTCGGACACCGAGCCCGCCGCGTAGCCGAGGACCAGGCCGGGCGGGTACGGCAACCGGGCGTGCCAGGACAGCGGCTGCACCTTGACCCCCTCCGCCAGGGCGGCGGCGGCCAACCCCGTATCGGTACGGCCGCATCCCTCCGGGAGCGTCAGCATCAGGTGGAGGCCGGCCGCCGCGCCGTGCACCGTGGCCCCCGGCAGGTGGGTGCGGATGGCGTCGATCATCGCGTCCCGGCGGCGGCGGTGGCGGCGGCGCAGCACCCGCAGGTGCCGGTCGAGGTCGCCGGACTCCATCAGCCGGGCGAGGACCAGCTGGGGCAGCACCGGGTTCCCGAGGTCGGCGAACCGCTTGGCCTCCAGGACGGCGTCCCGCAGCCGGTCCGGGACCAGCAGCCAGCCGGTGCGCAACGCGGGGGCGAGCAGCTTGGAGACGCTGCCCGCGTAGCAGACCCGATCCGGCAGGACCGCCCGCAGGGCCGGGACGGGCGGACGGTCGTAGCGGTGCTCGGCGTCGTAGTCGTCCTCGATGACCAGGCCGCCCTCCGCCGCCCAGCGCAGCAGTTCGCGGCGCCGTTCGCCGCCGAGCACGACACCGGTCGGGAACTGGTGGGCGGGGGTGAGCAGGACGGCCGGGGCGCCGGTGGCGCGCAGCGCGTCGACCCGGACGCCCTCGGCGTCGACCGGGACGGGCGGGGTGGCGGCGAGCCAGTGGGCGAGGTGCTGCCGGACGCCGACCGAGCCCGGGTCCTCCACCGCGACCTCGTCGATGCCCGCCCGCCCGAGCGCGCGGCCGAGCAGGGCGAGCGCCTGGGCCGTACCGGCGACGATCAGCACCTCGTCGGGGTCGGCGCGGATGCCCCGGTTGCGGGCCAGCCAGTGGGCGACGGCCCGGCGCAGGGCCGGGGTGCCGCGCACGTCGCCGTAGCCGAGGTCGGACGCGGCGAGGCCGTCGAGGACGGCCCGTTCGGCGCGCAGCCAGGCGGCGCGGGGGAAGGCCGCGAGGTCGGGCACGCCGGGGGTGAGGTCGATCCTGGCGGGGGCGCCGCGCAGCCGCTCGAAGACCTCGGGGTCGGGGTCGTCCCGGAACAGCGCAGGCGCCTGGCGGGGCTGCCGCGCCGCGGGCACCTCCCCCGGTACGACGACGGCCGGGTCCGGTACGGCGGTGGCCGCGACCACGACCGTGCCGCCCCGGCCGCGGCCGGCGACCTGCCCCTCCTCGGCGAGGCGCCGGTAGGCGTCGGTCACCACCCCGCGGGAGACGCCGAGTTCGGCCGCCAGCACCCGGCCGGCGGGCAGCCGGGCCCCGACCGGGAGCCGCCCGTCGGCGACGGCCTCGCGCAGCCGGCGGGCGAGCCAGTCGGTGAGGCCGCCGGGCGGGGCCTCGGTGGTGTCGAGCTGGAGGAAGTCGGCGCCGGCCTCTTTGGACCGGTCGGATGCCTCGACTTTGGACCTGTTCACCGGACCATAGTGGCGGCGAGGGTGGGGCCATGACCACGGAAACGACGGCGCCCGCGAACGCGGCGGCGCCGGAGCACGGGCTCGACCACGGCCCCGACCACGGCCCCGACTACGTCCACGGCTACTCGGAGACCGAGGCCCGGCGCCTCGGCGACCAGGCCGACACCCTCGCCGAACTGCTGCACGCCGGCACGGCCTACCCCGCGGGCAGCCGGGTGCTGGAGGCCGGCTGCGGGGTGGGGGCGCAGACCGTGCACCTGCTGGCCGCCAGCCCCGGCGTGCGGCTGACGGCGGCCGACCTCTCGGCGGACTCGCTGGCCCAGGCCCGCTCCCGGGTGGCCGCGCAGGCACCCGCCGCGGACGTCACCTGGCACCACGGCGACCTCCACCGACTGCCGTTCCCGGACGGCTCCTTCGACCACGTCTTCCTCTGCTTCGTGCTGGAGCACCTGACCGACCCCGCCGCCGGGCTGGCGGCGCTGCTCCGGGTACTGCGGCCGGGCGGGACGATCACCGTGATCGAGGGCGACCACGGCTCGGCGCTCTTCCACCCGGAGACCCCGGCGGCCCGCCGCACCGTCGACCACCTGGTCCGGCTGCAGGCCCGGGCGGGCGGCGACGGCCTGCTCGGCCGCCGCCTCCACCCGCTGCTGACGGAGGCCGGGTTCGCGCGGGTGACGGTCCGCCCGCGCACGGTCTACGCCGACGACGCCCGGCCCGCCCTGGTGGAGGGCTTCACCCGCCGGACCTTCGTCGCGATGGTCGAGGCCGTCCGGGCGGAGGCGCTGGAGGCCGGACTGAGCACCCCGGAGGCCTTCGACCGGGGCATCGCGGAGCTGCGCCGCGCGGCCGAGCCGGGCGGGACGTTCCACTACACCTTCTTCAAGGCGGTGGCGGTCCGGCCGTAGCGCGGGCCTGCCGGGACCTGCTCCTGCCGGAGCGGGCCCCGCGGGCGGGGTCGTGGACGGGGGTCACGATCGCGCCC
>NZ_JBHVEU010000090.1:0-23974 GCF_042802075.1 Kitasatospora sp. NPDC057518 | reverse complement strand
CTCGTGGCCTACGTCTTACTTGCTCAGACCGGCCTTGACGGAGCAGACCGGCCAGGCGCCGGGGCCCTGGGCGGCGAGGACCTTCTCGCCGATGGCGATCTGCTGGTCCTTGCTGGCCTGGTGGGCCTGCGCGGCGTAGGAGGTGCCACCGAAGGCGGCCCAGGTGCTCTGGGTGAACTGCAGGCCGCCGTAGAAGCCGTTGCCGGAGTTGATGGCCCAGTTGCCGGTCGCCTCGCAGGCGGCGACCTTGTCCCAGACCGTGGCCGGCGCGGCGGAGGCGCTGGTGGCCGTGACGAGGCCGGCCACGGGCAGGGCGGTGATCGCCCCGGCCATCAGAGCCATCCGGACGCGGTTGCGGCGCTTCGGGGTGGCAGTGGTGGTGGCAGCGGCGGTCTCGTTACGGAAGGTCATGGAGTTCCTTTCGGAGGGGTCTGCGAGCGCGCGGAACCAGGCCCTCGGAAGGCCGTCGGTTTCGGGGACACGTCACTCGCGTGGTCCTGCACCGTTCTGCCCGGGGGCGGTTGGCCCGGCCGGAGCGGATCGCTCGGTGCAACGGGTTCGAAGTTACGGGGGTGGACGGGGCGGTTTCAAGGATCCGAAGGTTTAGCCACGTCAGAGGGGTGTTACCGCGCGTAAGGATCAAGGAAATATGGCGATTTCGCCCGATTTGCCACCATTTCCAAGATCAAAAAGCCCCGGGAAGTGGCCCGCGCCACTCCGAACCCGCCCCGGAACCGGTGTGAGGCCGCCCACACGGTCGACAGCGTGTGACGGTCGGCCAGCCGCCGGTGCCGGTTCCGCCGCCGCGGCCGCCCGCCCGGGTGGCCCGCGCCACAGCCCTCACCCGGAGTGCCCCCTGCCGTCACTCCCGGTGGCGGGCATAGCCTCGGCCCCATGAGCAACGACAGCGATGCAGCGGACACGGCGGACGCGGGAGAGGCGGCCGCCGGTGCGGGAGGGGCGGCCGACGCCGGTGCGGGAAGGGCCGCCGCGGCGGGGGTGCCGATCGGCGCCGAGGAGCACGAGGCCGCGGCCGCGCCCGCGGGCTTCGAGCTGGGCACCGACGGCCCCAGCGTGGTGCTGGCCGGCCTGGACGGCTCCGACTCCTCCTGGCGCGCCACCGCCTACGCCGCCGGACTGGCCCGCCGGCAGGGCGCCGTCCTCGCGGTGGCGTACGTCCAGCCGATCCTCGGCGCCGCGACCGCCCTGGCCGGAGCCGTGGTGGAGGAGACCACCCAGGAGATCGCCGAGGAGCTGCTGGCCGCCCTGCGCGAGGCCGAGCACCGGGTGCGCGAGGTGTGGAAGGTGGAGTGGCGCTTCCTGACCATGCGCGGCGACCCGTACACCGGCCTCGCCAAGCTCGCGGACGAGCTGCGTGCCGACGCCGTGGTGGTCGGCGTCTCCGAGCAGGCCGGGCACAAGGTGATCGGTTCGGTGGCGGTCCGGCTGGTCAAGGCGGGCCGCTGGCCGGTCACCGTCGTCCCGTAGGCGCATGCCCCCAGCCTGAGGTGCGTGCCCTGAGCTGCGTGCCCCGGGCCTGAGGCGCGTGCCCGATCCGGGGCCGGGTAGCCGCCCGAAGGGGGCCGGAGCGGCGGCCGGTAGGGTGCGTGACCATGACGGACACGCGGGGCACGCACCCCTCCGAGCCCGCCCACCCGACCGGCAGTGACCTGCACCTCGACCTCCCCGCCACCGGGGGCCGGCGTGCCGCGCTGATGACGGCCCTGCGCGAGGCGATCCGCAGCGGCAGACTGGCCCCCGGCACCCGGCTGCCGCCCTACCGCGCCCTCGCCACCGACCTCGGCCTGGCCCGCAACACCGCCGCCGAGGCCTACGCCGAACTCGTCGCCGAGGGCTGGCTCACCGCCCGGCAGGGCTCCGGCACCACCGTCGCCGAACGCGCCGAGCCCGTCCCGAGCGGCCGGGCCCGCCGGCCCTCCCGCCGCCCCGGCCCCACCCACGACCTGCGCCAGGGCCAGCCCGACGCCTCCTCCTTCCCGCGCACCGCCTGGCTCGCCGCCGCCCGCCGGGCCCTCACCGCCGCCCCCAACGAGGCGTTCGGACCCGGCGACCCCCAGGGCCGGCGCGAACTGCGCACCGTCCTCGCCGACTACCTCGCCCGCGCCCGGGGCGTGCGCACCGACCCCGACCGGATCGTGGTGTGCTCGGGCTTCGCCCACGCGCTGCGGCTGCTCTTCGACGGTGCCGCGCCCGTCCTGCCGCCCGCCGAGCACGGCCCGCTGGCCGTCGAGGCGTACGGGCTGGGCTTCCACCGCGGGCTGCTGGCCGCCGCCGGCGTCACCACCGTTCCGCTGCCGATCGACGAACGGGGCGCCCGGACCGGCGAGTTGGCGAACCACCCGGACGTCCGGACGGCGCTGCTCACCCCCGCCCACCAGTTCCCCACCGGCGGCCCGCTGCACCCGGGCCGCCGCGCCGCCGTGGTGGACTGGGCGCGCGGGCGCGGCGGGCTGGTCCTGGAGGACGACTACGACGGGGAGTTCCGCTACGACCGCCAGCCGGTCGGCGCCCTCCAGGGGCTCGACCCCGAACGGGTGGTCTACCTCGGCAGCGCCAGCAAGAGCCTCACCCCCGCGCTGCGGCTCGGCTGGATGGTGCTGCCCGACCACCTGGTGGACCGGGCGCTCGCCGCCAAGGGCGAGCGCGAGGGCTGGGTCAGCGCCCTCGACCAGCTGACCCTCGCCGAGTTCATCGACTCCGGCGGCTACGACCGGCACGTGCGCCGGATGCGCCGCCGCTACCGCGAGCGCCGGGACGAGCTGGTGGCCGCCCTCGCGGCCCGCGCCCCGCACGTCGAGGTGTCCGGCATCGCGGCCGGCCTGCACGCGGTGCTGCGCCTGGAGCCGGGCACCGAGCGCTCGGTGCTCAAGGCCGCCGCCTACCGGGGCCTGGCCGTCGAGGGGCTCGCCGACTACCGGCACCCGGCGGTCGGGGAGGAGGCGATGCCCGCCGTCGACGGCCTGGTGGTGGGCTACGCCACGCCGCCGGACCACGCCTACCCGGCGGCGCTCGGCGCGCTCTGCGACATCCTGCCGCCGTGCGGGTGAGGGCCGCCCTCGGGAGCAGCGGCGAAGGATAGGCCCCCGGGTGCGCCCGTGGGGGCGGAACGAGAGCGGCCGGTGCGGGGTGTCCGCTCGCCGCTCCTGCGTCGGTACGGACCCGGGCCGAGGAGCACAACCCCGGCGGAGGCGGGGCCTACGCTCCTTGGTCATGCGCAGAACACATCCGCGTCGCGCCGCGCTCGCCGCGTGTCCGGCCCTCGTCGTCGGTCTGCTCCTCTCCGCCGCCCCTGCCGCCCGGGCCGACGGACAACTGCCCCTCACGGCCGTCTCCGACAAGCAGACGACGGTCCGGGGGAGCGAGTTCACCGTCACCCTGACGCTCACCAACCCGTACGACACCCCGATCCAGTTCGTCTACCAGAGTGTCCAGGAGACCTACGCCACGAGTCTGGAGACCGGGCTGAAGTTCACCGCGACCGCCTGCGGCACCCAGACCAACGGGTGCAGTGACAACGTCCACGGCGGCATCGCCCGCTACAACGTCCCACTCGCCCCCGGTGCCAGCAGCGCCTTCACGGTGACGTACGCCGTCGCCCCCGATTCGGCCTGCGGTCCCGGCACCCGGATCGACCTCTACTCCTACCTGTACTACGAGTACAAGGGCGGTGAGGCCAACAACTCGGGCATCGTCGGCATCCCTGGCACCCAGGTCGCCTGCGCCTGACCCGCCCGCCCCGACCGGCCTGCCTCACCGGCCTGGTCACCGGCCTGGTCACCGGCCTGGTCCGCCTGACCCGAATGACCCGCCTGACCCGAATGGTCCGACCGGCCCACCGGTGTCATCGGCGGAGCACCACAGGCGCGCACCGTCCTCTCCGGCGCAGACGCCCACCGCACACCCCCCGTTCACCCGTCAGGTGCTGGCCTCCCCCGTGCCGGTACCTGACGGGCCGTTCGCGTTTCCCGTGGTCGGCCGCAGGGAGCGGCGGTCGGAGCCCGGCGGCGCGCGGGTGTCCGAACCGCCGGGACGGTGCGTCGGGTTGACGCCGGACGGTGGTCTCCGGGCCGTCCGGCAGGGCCCCGACCGGGGTGGAAAGGCCGTTGGCCGCAGGGGGATCGCCGGGGCGAACGGATGTTCCCGGAGTTTGCGGGGAGATGGGGGCGGACCGGGCAAGATTCACCCTATCGGGGGGTAGTGAGCCTTCGTTCGGGCTCCGTCGGGTCCTGATGATCTAGGGTTCCGGGTGGGCCGCCGGGAGACGGTGGTCGCCTTCTCGCGTAAATCGCCAACGCCCCCACCGATAAACGGATCTGATGATCCGTCATGGCATGCGTCAGGGCGGGCCGCTGTGCCCCTGGACGTGTGACCCGATCACAGGAATGGAGAGCCCTGCCGATGACCGTGGACACGAGCCCGGAGGCAGTGCAGGCCAAGCAGCAGAGCCTTGCGACGGCTGCTGCCCGGAACCTTGCCACCACGACCAAGTCCGCACCGCAGATGCAGGAGATCACCTCCCGCTGGCTGCTCAAGGTGCTCCCCTGGGTCCAGGCGGCCGGTGGCGCCTACCGCGTCAACCGTCGGCTCACCTACGCCGTGGGCAACGGGGTGGTGGAGTTCATCAAGACCGGCTCCCAGGTCCGGGTGATCCCGGCCGAGCTGGGCGAGCTGGCCCTGCTGCGCGGCTACGAGGACGAGGACGTCCTCACCGCCCTGGCCGACCGCTGCCAGCAGCGGGACTTCGGCCCCGGCGAGGTGCTCACCACCCAGGGCGAGGCCGCCGACAAGATCTTCCTGATCGCGCACGGCAAGATCAACAAGATCGGCACCGGCAAGTACGGCGACGACACCGTGGTCGGCGTGGCCGGCGACGGCGACCGCTTCGGTGACGACGCGCTGCTGAACCCGGACGCCGTCTGGGAGTTCACGGCCAAGACCGCCACCTCCGGTGTCGCCCTGACGCTGACCCGGGCGGACTTCGCCGCCATCCGGGACAACGCGCCCAGCCTCCAGGAGCACCTCCAGGGCTTCCTGGCCCTGCCGCTCCAGGCGCAGAACGAGCGCGGCGAGGCCGAGATCGCCATGTCGGCCGGCCACCACGGCGAGTACGAGCTGCCCGGCGCCTTCGTGGACTACGAGCTCAAGCCGCGCGAGTACGAGCTGAGCGTCGCGCAGACCGTCCTGAAGGTCCACACCCGCGTCGCGGACCTGTACAACCAGCCGATGAACCAGACCGAGCACCAGCTGCGGCTGACGATCGAGGCCCTGCGCGAGCGCCAGGAGCACGAGATCGTCAACAACCCGGAGTTCGGCCTGCTCAACAACGCCGACTTCGACCAGCGCATCCAGACCCACTCCGGCCCGCCCACCCCGGACGACCTGGACGAGCTGCTCAACCGTCGCCGCGACCCCGACTACCTGCTCGCCCACCCGCGGACCATCGCCGCGATCGGCCGGGAGTTCAACGCCCGCGGGCTGTACCCCACCCACGTCGACCTCGGCGGGCAGCAGGTGCCGGCCTGGCGCGGGGTGCCGATCCTGCCGTGCAACAAGATCCCGATCACCAAGGAGAACACCAGCTCGATCCTGGTGATCCGTACCGGTGAGGACAACCAGGGCGTCATCGGCCTGCACCAGACCGGCCTCCCGGACGAGTACCAGCCCTCGCTGTCGGTCCGCTTCATGGGCATCGACGAGAAGGCGATCATCTCGTACCTGGTCAGCGCCTACTACTCGGCCGCCATCCTGGTGCCGGACGCGGTCGGCGTGCTGGAGAACGTGGAGATCGCCCACCGCCGCAGCTGAGCGCGCAGAACGGTGAGCGCGGGCCGTTACCGGTCGGCTCGATGATCGTTTGACCTGATGACGGACGGCCCGCCCCCTGAAGGCGGGCCGTCCGCCTGACCGTGTCTGATCACTTCTGGTCGTACCCGATGGAACTTCCGTCGGGAACGCGACCGTACTCGACCTTTCCGCCCGTTCTGCCCGTCTTGCCCGTTCCTTCGCGGCCGGTCGGCCCGAGCCCGTTCCGTCCTCCCCGGACGATCCGAGAGGTGTGTGGAGCCCATGCCCCAGCGTCGGCAGATCTGCCGGATACCGTCCGGCGTCGCTGGGGGTGCGGCCCCCGGACGGCGGGTACGGCTGATCGGCGCGGCGGCCGGCGTGGTCGCGATCTGCGCGCTGGTCGGCGGTGCGACCGCGTCCGGCGCCGGGCATCCCGGGGGGTACCCGCACGGCCCGGTGGTGGACATCTGCGTGTGCGACGAGACCGACCTCTCGATGTCGGTGCGGCCGGGCGGACAGGTGACCGTCGGCGTGGACGTGGACGTGGACGTCCAGGTCGGCGTCGGCGCCGCGCCGGGCGTCGGTCCGGGGCACCACGGGCCCAAGCCCCCGCACGGGCACCACCCCTGCCGCACACCCAAGCCCGCCCCGAAGCCCACCGCGCCGCACTTCCCCTCGCCCCAGTTCCCCTCGGCGCACGTCCCGGCACCGTCCGTCTCGGCGCCGTCCTTGTCCTCGCCGCCCTTCTCCTCGCCCTCGCGTCCGGCGGGGCTGCGGAGCGAGCCCGGACGGCCGGTCGAGGGGCAGGGTGGCCCCGGGCAGCTCGGGCCGGGCCACGACGACGGCGATGACGACGAGTACGACGACGGGTACAGCGACGACGAGTACGGCGACCACGGCTGGCACCACCATCACCATCACCACCACCATCCGTGCCCGAGCCCCAGTCCGAGCCCGAAGCCCACACCGAGCCC
This sequence comes from Kitasatospora sp. NPDC057518, assembly GCF_042802075.1. NCBI lineage: Bacteria > Bacillati > Actinomycetota > Actinomycetes > Kitasatosporales > Streptomycetaceae > Kitasatospora > Kitasatospora sp. NPDC057518. The sequence goes on along the minus strand of NZ_JBHVEU010000090.1, from coordinate 17,195 downwards.
GACGCCGACCCTCACCCACACGCCCAGCCCGACGCCCACTCCGACGCCAACTCGGACTCCGACCCGCACCCCCACACCGACCGCCACGCCGTCGCCGACTCCCACGCCGTCGCCGACTCCGAGCCCCACGCCGAGTCCGAGCGCGAGCCCGAGTCCCACGCCGAGTCCGAGCGCGAGCCCGAGTCCCACGCCGAGCGCGAGCCCGAGTCCGAGCCCTACCGCCACGTCGTCGCCGACCTCACCGTCCCCCAGCCCGACGCCGTCCCCCAGCCCGACGCCGTCCCCCAGCCCGTCGCCCGCGTCGCCCGCACCTTCGGCGTCCCCGGCTCCTTCGGTCCCGCCCTCCGTGCCGCCGTCGGCACCCGCACCGGGGCCCTCCCCGGCCGCCCCCGCGCCGGCGACCCCGGCCCCGGCGGCGCCCGCCCCCGCACAGGCCCCGCCGCTCCCCGTTTCGGCGGCTCCCGCGCCGGCGGTCCCGAGCCCGGCCGCGCCCGGTCCGGCGGCCCCCAGCCCCGCGGCCTCGCCGAGTTCGGCCCGTCCGAGCCCGCTGTGGCCGACCCCGTCGGCGCAGCCGGTGTTCCACGCCCCCAGGGCGAAGCCCGCGCCCATGGCCCGGCAGCACCAGGGCACCTCGATGACCACCATGCTGCTGGTGATCATGGTCCCCGGTGTGCTCGCGGCGGCGGCCCCGCGCCCGGGCCGTGGTGGCCGAGGACGCGGCGGCCGTTCGGGCCCGTCCTGACCGTCCCCTGACGGCCCGCCGACCGGTTCCCGGTCGGCGGGGGCCCGTCCTACCGCCCGGTCCCGAACCGAACCGAACCCGAGCGGGCCGAAGCGGTCGGGGGCCGCCCCCTTGAGCTTTCCGTTCCGTCACAAGCCAAGCCAGAGAAGGGAGTTCCCATGTCCGAGTGGGTGGCGTTGATCATCGCCATGGCGTCGGCCTGTGCCGTCGTGATGGCGGTGGTGGTGCTGAGGCAGCGCCGACCGATCGAGGAGAGTGCCGACGAGACCCCGGATGTCATCGAGTACATCACGATGATGATCGGGGTGGTCTACGCGATCGTCCTCGGTCTCGCCATCGCGGGTGTCTGGGAGGCGCGCGGCGCCGCCCAGGACGACCTGTTCCGCGAGGCGCAGTCGCTGCGCGAGATCAGCGACCGTGCGGTGATCTACCCGGCGGAGTTCCGCGACCAGGTCCGGGCCGACGTGGACACCTACGTCTCGTACGTGGTGAACACCGAGTGGTCCTACATGCAGGAGACCGGTGGCATCACCGAGAAGGGCGACCAGCTGCTCCAGAAGCTCCAGAACGACATCGCCACCCGCTCGCCCGCCTCCGACCTGGAGTCGCAGGGCTACCAGCCGATCATGGACCGGGTCAGCCAGGCGTCCGAGTCCCGCAACTCGCGCGGACAGAACGCCGGGCCGACGATGCCCGGGGTGGTCTGGTTCGGCCTGATCGGGGGTGCGGTGGTGACCGTCGGCATGCTCTTCGCGCTCCAGATCCGGCGCACGCCGAGGGAGTTGACCCTGGCGCTCTGCTTCAGCGTGCTGATCGCCTTCCTGCTGTTCATGATCTGGGACTTCGACAACCCCTTCTCCCGGAGCGTCTCGGTGACCACCCAGCCGTTCGAGGACCTCTTCCCCTCGCTCAACCTCGGCGGCTGAGCCGGTCTCCGGCCGCTGCTCGCCGGTCGCGGGCCGCTGCTTGCGGGCCGCCGGCCGCCGGGCGGATCCGGGCAGATGATCTTCGGATAATCTTGCCCGGATCGTCGGGGGTCGGCCCCCGGCGGAGAGAACGAGGAGATCGTCAGCAGTGTCCGACCCGACGCCGGATCTCGGCGCCCACTTCCCGCCGGCCCGCCCGGAGCGCGCCTGGTGGTGGCTGCCCGCCTCGGAACGGCTCCGGCGGAAGAAGCAGCGGCGGGCCTGGGAGGACTACCGGGAGCGCTACCGCAAGGAGGACCACGCCAAGGCCCAGCGGCGCAAGCGCGCCCGGGACGAGGGCGCGGACTGCTGCGTCGACGGCTGCTGCGAGTTCGCCGACCCCTGCCTGATCGCCCTGATCCCGGTGATGATGGCCTCCGGCGTCCGGTTCGCCCTCACCGGGGCGCGCGGTCGCCGGGCGGCCGATCCGTCCGCCCCAGCCCCGCGCGGGTTCGCGGCCGGGGTGCTGTACGGCGCGGTGCGCTACTACCGCGCCGAGGTCAGCCCCCGCCGTCCGGCCTGCTGCCCGTACACGCCGTCCTGCTCGACCTACGCGGTGCGGGCGCTGCACCGGCACGGTGCGCTGCGCGGGGCCCGGCTGACCGCCGGGCGGCTGCTGCGCTGCCGCCCGGGCGCGGGCGGGGCGGACCCGGTGCCGCCGCGCTGAGCCGCGGCCGGCCGGGTCGCGATGGCCGAGCCCGGGACGGGAAGACCGCGGATGGCCCGCGCGGAGTCTCCGCGCGGGCCATCGCTCATTCCTGACGAAGCATGACGAAACGTCAGCGAAGGCTGCTGTCCATCGAGTTGAGCATGGTGCCGGAGGCGTCGTCGTTCTCCAGGGAGAAGGCGAACAGCCCGCCCAGGCCCTTGGCCTTGGCATAGGCCCCGCGCGCCTGGACGGCCTGCGGGGTGTCACCGGTCCAGAAGTTGGTGCCGTCGTAGACCCAGCTGCTCTCGGTGACCGGGTCCCAGTGGGTCTGGGCCGCGGTCGGGTTGAGCTCCTTCCAGGCGGCCAGGCCGGCCTCCTGGCTCAGCGGCTTCTTCGCCGTCGGGCCGGTCGCGCTCTGGTACAGGCCGTAGTTGGAGCCGGCCGGGACGCCGGTCCAGCCGCGCCAGTAGAACGGGATGCCCAGCACGATCTTGTTCGCGGGGAAGCCGCCGGGGATGCCGTACTCGGGCAGGCCGGTGGTGTACGCGGCGAGCGTGGTGTCCACGTTGTACTTGCGGGTGCCCGGGGTGATCGGCGTGGTCGGGTCGGCCGGGCTGTCGTGCAGCGGGTCCTGGTGGTTGGTCGGGCCGGTGGCGTCCCACGCGCCGTGCATGTCGTAGGACATCACGTCCGCGTAGTCCAGGTAGGCGCCGATCTTGTCGGTCTCCAGCTGGGCGACCTTGTCCTGGCCGCTGGGCAGTGCGGCGGTCAGCAGGTAGCGCTTGCCCTGGGCGGCGCCGAGGGCGTCCAGCTGGGTGCGGAACTCCTTGAGCAGCAGGGTGTAGTTCTGCTTGTCGGCCGCGGAGTAGTGGTTGCCGGTGTGGCCGCCGGCCGAGCCCGGGTACTCCCAGTCGAGGTCCACGCCGTCGAAGAGGCCCGCCGCCGAGGCCGCGCCGCCGGAGGCGTCACCGGCCACGCCGGTCGGCAGGTTCCCCTTGAGGAACATGTCGACGCACGAGGAGACGAAGGCCTTGCGGGAGGAGTCGGTGGCCGCCGCGTCGGAGAAGTACTTGGAGTACGTCCAGCCGCCGATCGAGATGGTGAACCGCAGGTTCGGGTACTTGGCCTTCAGCTGGCGCAGCTGGTTGAAGTTGCCCTTGAGCGGCTGCTCCCAGGTGTCGCTGCTGCCGTCCACGCTGGTGGCGGAGCTGTAGTCGGCCTGGTAGTCGGCGTAGGCGTCGCCCGCGCCGTCACCGGCGTTCGGGTTGGACTCGTTGGCCGAGTCGGAGGCCTTCACCGCCTGGAAGCAGGTGAACTTCGTCGGGTCGATGTTGGCGAACGCGTAGTGGACGACGTCCAGCTTGCCCGCCGCGCCGCTGGTGTCGACGTTCTTGGCGTTGTACGCGTTCTCGTAGACGCCCCACTGGTCGAAGTAGGCGGAGCGGATCGGCTGCTGGGCGGGGGCGGCCGCGGTCGTGGTGCTCACCGGCGCGGACTGGGCGGAGGCGTGGCTGCCGGAGTAGCCCTGGACGCTGAAGGTGTAGCTCCTGCCCGGCAGCAGCGAGCTGACCGCGACGGAGGTGCCCATCGAGGTGGCGACCAGCTGGCCGTTGGACCACACCTTGTAGGCGACCGGGCCGTCGCCGCTGGTGAGGGTGGACGGCTGCCAGGTGAGCACCACCGCGTTGGAGGTGGTCCTGGTGACCGCGAAGCCGGTCGGGGTGGTGACCTTGCCGTCCCCGGCCGGGCCGCTCGCGGTGGCCGTCGGGGTCGGGGTGGTGGTCGTGGGGGTGCCCGTCGGGCTGCCGGTCGCCGTCGGGCTCCCGGTGGGGCTGCCGGTGGCGGTGGGGCTCGCGGTGGCCGTCGGGCTGGCCGTGGCGGTCGGGCTGCCGGTGGCCGTCGGGCTGGTGGACGAGGTGGGGCCGGCCGGGCCGGTCAGCGTGAGGTCGTCCGCGTAGTAGGTGCCGGTGCCGTACCAGCCGTGGGTGAAGACCGTGACGGAGGTGGTGGTGGCGCCGGTGGTGAAGGTGGTGCTCAGCTGGTTCCAGCCGGTCGCGCCCGGCGTCCAGGCCGAGGAGTTGACGCCGGTGCCGGTGGCGCCCAGGTAGACGTAGCTGCCCTGCACCCAGCCGGCCAGGGTGTACGTGGTGTTCGGCTGGACGGTGACGGTCTGCTGGCACTGCGCGGTGTCGCCGGCCGAGGCGGCGCCGGCGAGCGCGCGGCTCCCGCCGTGCACCGGGGTGGTGACGACCGAGCCGTTGGAGCAGGTCCAGCCGGCCAGGGTGCCGGTCTCGAAGTCGCCGTTGGCCAGCAGGTTGACCGGGGCGGCCGAGGCGGAACCGAAGGTGAGGGCGATGGCGGCGCCGCTGGTGGTCAGCGTGGCGGCCAGGGCCAGTGCGGTGGCTCTTCTGCGCTGGGCGGCCCGGCGGTCGGCGCGCTCCCCGGCGGGGTGGGCGGGCCGTGCGGGCGTGACGCGGTCGTGCATGCGGTGGGTCCTCCGGATGTGTGGGGGGTTCCGGCGGTGCGGTGGCCCGGGACGGGCCGAGGGGAGCCGGCCCGGGCGCGGTGGGGGCGCACGGGCTGGTGACGCGTGCTGACGAGCGGTGTGCGGACGAGCGGAGTGCGGACGCGACGGGCGGCCGACCCGTGCACGTCACGACTGAACAGATTGGACTGGACCAATATTCGCCGTCAAGGGTGTCCGCCCGCTGGACCGTTCCCTGCCGGGGCGGCGGCGGCCCGGTAGGTTGGCCGGTACGAGCAGGCCCGTCGAACGGAGGACGCGCGATGGACAGCCAGGACTGGGACGACCGCTACGCCGCGAGCGAGCTGGTGTGGGGTGCCGCGCCCAACCGGTGGGTGGTCCGCGAACTGGCCGGGCGCACTCCCGGCCACGCGCTGGACCTGGCCGCCGGAGAGGGCCGCAACGCGATCTGGCTGGCCGCCCAGGGCTGGGAGGTCACCGGACTGGACTTCTCCGCCGTCGCCCTGGAGCGCGCCGAACGGCTCACCGCCGAGCTGCCCGACGAGGTCGCCGACCGGCTCACCTGGCGCCACGGCGACGCCCGCGCCTACGAGGCCCCCGCCGCCGGCTACGACCTCGTCCTGGTCGCCTACCTGCAGATCCCCGCCGCGGAGCGCCGGGCCGCGCTGCGCCGCGCCGCCGACGCGCTCAGCCCCGGCGGCACCCTGCTGGTCATCGGGCACGACCTGAGCAACCTCACCGAGGGGGTCGGCGGCCCGCAGGACCCGGCCGTGCTCTTCACCCCGGAGGACGTCCTGGCGGACCTCGCCGACCGCGGGCTGCGCACCGTCCGCGCCGAGCGGGTGCACCGGACGGTCGGCGGCGAGCCGGGCCACAAGGGCGCTGCGGGCGCCGAGAGCGCCGAGCGCGTCGAGGGCGCCGAGGCGAACGAGGGCGGCCCGGGCAGCCGGGTCGCGGTGGACGCGCTGGTGCGGCTGGAGCGGCGGTTGACGGGCGGGGGCGCCGGCGGGGCCTGCCGGACGGCTGCGCCCTGATCCGCCTGGCGGCGTACGACAACTGACGACTCGTCAACTAGCTTGTGGGGCATGAGGACTCGCATGCTCCCGGCGGTCTTGGCTGCCGCCGTGCTCCTGGCCGGCTGCGGCAGCTCGGGCTCCGGTTCCGAGGAGGAGCCGGCGCCCGGACCGACGGGTGCGCCGTCGGCCGGCGGGTCGTCGACCGGCGCGGCCCCGACCGGCGCGGCCCCGAGCGGCACCTCCCCGAGTGGGGCCGAGCGCCGCGCCGACGGTGCCCGGCTGCTCTACCGCGCCGGGGGCGGCCACAGCGCGCAGAACCCGGCGTTCGCCCCGGACGGCCGCTCGGTGCTGCTGACCGAGTTCAGCGGGGGCTACAACAAGGGCGCCGCCGCCCTCGGCATCCTGCCCCTGGACGGTGGCGCGCCGCGCACGGTGTTGGAGGATCCCGACAAGGCGGCCGTCAACCTCCCCGGCAGCAGCTGGAACGCCGCCGCCGACGCCTTCGCCTTCGCCACCGACCGGGAGTCCGGGCACGACGAGGTCTGGCTGATGAAGCCGGGCGGCGCCCCCGAGCGGGTGACCAGCCACGCCGACGGCAGCGGTTACAGCGAACCGAGCTTCTCCCCGGACGGCGAGTGGATCGTCTTCCAGCAGAGCTGGGAGCCGGAGCACGCCGCGGTGCACGGCGACGCGGCCGAGCAGGACTCGCTCTGGAAGGTCCGCCGCGGCGGCGGCGCGCCCGTCCTGCTGGTGGACGGCCGGGGCACCGGATCCGACAACCGGCAGCCGAACTGGTCCCCGAAGGGCGACCGGATCGTCTTCCAGCGGCGGAGCGCGGGCCGCGAGGACTGGTCGCTGTGGACGGTGGACGCGGACGGCGGCGGACTGCGGCGGGTCACCGACGCGCCGGGCGAGCACACCGACCCGAGCTGGTCCCCGGACGGCCGCTTCCTGGTCTTCTCCTCCAACCTCGGCGACCTGCCGAACGCCCAGGTCTTCGTGGTGGACGCGGGCGGCGGCACTCCCGTCCGGGTGACCCGCGACGACACCGCCTACGACGGCGCGCCGAGCTGGTCCCCGGACGGGCAGTGGATCGCCTTCGAGTCCGCCCCGGGCGGCGAGGCCAACCCCGCCGCCCTCTGGCGCATCCAGGCCCCTGGAAACCGCTAGGCGGTGGTGATCGTCACCACCGAGTACTGGGCGACGGTCAGCGGCACGCTGACCGTCGCGCCGGTGACGGTGTACGGGACGGCCTTGGGCGCCGGGTCGGTGCCGTCCGGGCTCGCGGCGGTGACGGCGGTGACGCCCGCCCCGGCCGGGAGGGCGTAGGAGAGCGTGCAGTTGGCGGGTGCGCTGCGGAACGCCGCCGGGGTGTCGCCGAAGTTGGTGAAGTTCACCAGGTGGACGACGGTGTCGGCGCCGAGCCGCCGGGCGTCCAGGAAGATCCGGCGGTCCCCGGCGAGGGTGACCGCCGGCGGGGCGGCCTGCTGGACGGCGGTGAGCAGCTGGTCCGCCGAGGCCTGGTCGGTCTTGGTGAGGTAGCTCAGCCCGGGCAGTGCCTTGACGTACCAACAGCTTCCGCTGCCGTAGGAGTTCCGCTTGCCGGTGGGAAGCGGGTCGGCCTTGCGCAGGCCGAGCACGTCGGAGAGCGCGAACTCGGTGCGCTGGCCGCCGAGTTCGTCCAGCGCGGTGGGTGCCGGGCCGGTGATCACGATGGTTCCGCCGGCCGAGACGAAGCCGCGCAGCAGCGCCGCCTCGGTGTCCGAGACCGCCTGGAGGTTGGGCAGCAGCAGCACCTTGAACCGGGCCAGGTCGTCGGCGGTCAGGCCGGGGCTGGACACCGTGTCGAACGGGACGTGGGCGTAGACCAGTGCCTTGACGGTTCCCCGGAACTCGCCGAGCCAGGGGAGCGAGGCGCAGCTCATCTGCGGGTCGTCGCCGCCCCACCAGTCGGCGATCCCGGCCGGGGCCTTGGCGTTGACGTACATCCCGTTGCCCTCGCCCGGGGCCACGTAGTCCCGGGACGGCGCCGAGTGGTAGACGCCGACCTGCGCGATCGAGGCCGGGTCGTAGAGCTTCGTCTGGTTGGTGCGCACGAAGCGGTACATCCGGGTGCGCATCGCGGCGTCCACGGTGTCGTTCTTGAACGGGGTCTTCACCTCGTACGGGTTGCAGCCGGCCGCGATCAGCTGGGACATCACCAGCGAGGCGTCGTCGGCCTGCCAGCCGTAGGAGAACGCCCAGGCCGGCTTGGTGCCGCTGGCGGCGCGGGCGTACTTGTACATGGAGATCAGGCAGACCCAGTCGGAGGCGGTGGCGTGCCGCATGCCGTCGTAGTTGCCGAGGATGTCCACCTCCCAGACCTGGCTGACCGCGCCGGGGGCCTGGCGCAGGTAGCCGCCGTCCAGGCCGATCGAGGTGGCGTAGCGGTAGTCCATCGACACGGTCTCGACGAAGGTGACCAGGTCGGGGTTGACCGAGCGGCCCGCGTCGGCGATGTCCAGCTGGAACTGGAGCAGGTTGCGGTGGCGCCACTCGACGTAGCGGCGGAAAACCGGGTCGGCGAAGTTCGCGGCCGTGGGCAGGGCGAGGCCGGTGTCGGCCTTGAACGCGGCGGCGCCCCAGGTGGAGGCGTCGCACCAGGACTGCACGCCGTCGAAGTAGATCGGGACGTCCGGCCAGATGCCGTCCACGCCGGTCGCGGCCACGCCCTTGATCCGCTTGAGGTAGTAGTCCCGCCAGGGCGAGTTGGGGCTGAGCCAGACGCTCTCGTCGCCCGGGTCGACCCAGACCACCACGCTGCCGTAGAACACGTTGGGCTTGCCGGCGAGGTCGCGCTGGACCCAGTTCTTGCCCTGGTCGTTCTTGTAGAAGGAGCGGCCCTTCTCACCGCCGGGGGAGATCAGCTCCAGCGACGGGTAGTACATGACGACCTTGAGGCCGGCGGCGTGGGCCAGGCCGGTGAACTGCTTCACCTCGGCCATGTGCGCGGCGAACTGGGCGTCGGTGAGCCAGTCGGAGAGCAGGGTGTCCAGCTCGATGACGCTGACCTCCTGCGCCTTGAGGGCGTCCACGGCGCTCTGCATGTCGGCGGGCTCGTTGAAGGTGCCGTCGGCGATGCGGGCGTAGCGGGCCCAGTCCGGCCAGGTCTGCGCGGCGGTCCCGGGGGCGGCGGCCAGGTGGGAGGTGGGCCACTGGCCCTGGTACTCCGAGTTTCCGTAGTCCTCGGCCGCGGCCGGTGCGGGCGGCGGCCCGGCGGCCCAGGCGGCGCCGCCGTTCAGCAGCCGGACGGTGGCCAGCGCGCCGCCGGCGCCGAGGCCGGCCCGGAGCAGTCTGCGGCGGCCGAGGCGGGATCCCCCCGGGCGTTCGGGGGTGGTGTGCTGTTCGGTTCCTTCGTGCTGCTCGGGCATGGTGGTCCCCCCAGCGTGAGCGGGCCGGCGCGGGTCGGCCTGGCCCGGGAACGGTCGTGAGCACTGCGAGTGGTGAGCACGGTGGATCGTGGGCACTGCGAGTGGTGAACACGGTGGGTCGTGGGCACGGTGGATCGTGGCGTACGGCGATCGGTGCGCGGACGGCGCGCCGTGGTTGCCGGCGGCGGTCCCGGGGCCGACCCTAGACCGTGCGCCGCCCCGGTCGTCCGGTCGCGGTCCACGGCTACGCCAGACGTCTGACCGCCGGTTCCCTCAGTGTGCGGACCGTTGTCGGGGTGAGGTCCGGGGGAGTTCGGGGTAGGGGTGCTCGCAGGGCGCCGTCGATGATCATAAATTCTCTACAGTGCTGTAGATTCGCGGCACGGGCGGTGGCAGAACGAGGAGGACGCGATGAGCGTTTCGCTGGCCAAGGGACAGAAGATCAGCCTGGAGAAGCCGGGCGGTGGACAACTGAGCCTGGTCCGGATGGGCCTCGGCTGGAAGGCGGCGGAGCGCAAGGGCTTCTTCGCCAAGCTGCTCGCCGCCGGCCGGGAGATCGACCTGGACGCCTCGGCGGTGCTGTTCGCCCAGGGGCGTCCGGTGGACGTGGTGTTCTTCCAGCACCTCAACAGCAACGACGGCTCGGTCCGGCACAGCGGGGACAACCTGGTCGGCGGCGCGGGCGACGCGACCGACGACGAGTCGATCACGGTCGACCTGACCGCCGTCTCCGCCGAGGTCGACCAGATCGTCTTCACCGTCAACTCCTTCACCGGGCAGACCTTCCAGGAGGTCGAGGCGGCCTTCTGCCGGCTGGTGGACGAGACCACCGGCGTCGAGCTGGCCCGCTACACGCTCACCGCCGGCGGCCCGTACACCGCCCAGGTCATGGCCAAGGTGCAGCGCACGGCCACGGGTTGGCAGATGACCGCGATCGGCCAGCCGGCCAGCGGGCGGACCTTCCAGGACTTGATGCCGGAGCTGGTCAAGCACCTCTGATTCGCTGCGGCGGGTGCCCGGCGCTGCCGGCGTCAGTGGACGTCGCGGCGCCGGAGCCCGGCCGGGGCCGTTGCGCGCGGGGAGGAATCCGTTGATCGGGGCGGGCCGTGGTTCGGTGAACGCCGGCCGTCGCCCGGCGCTTCCGGGTGGTCGGGGCGGACAACGGCGCGGCCGTGAGGCAGTGACCGGCAGCGCCGGTTGAGCGGGGCGCGGTTCCTCAGGAGGAACCGCGCCCCTTTGCTCACTTCGTCGGGGCGGCCGACGGCGAGAAGGCGGCGCTGGGAGTGGTGCTGGGCGCGCCGCTCGGGGTGTCCGTCGCGGTCGGGGTGGGGGTGGGGCAGCCCGGGAGGGGCGTCGCCGTCGGGGTGCCGGTGGGCGTGGCGGCCGGGGAGGGGGAGCCCGTCGGGGTGGGCGTGCCGGTGGGGGTGGCCGTCGGGTCCGGGCAGCTGGTGGGCGTACCGGTCGGGGTGCCCGTGGGCGTACCGGTCGGAGTGGTGGTGGGCGTGCCGGTCGGCGTCGCCGTCGGGGAGGCGCCGCCGCTCGGGGTGGTCGTCGGCGTCGCCGACGGCGAGGTCGAACCGCCGGGCGTGGGCGTGGCGGTGGCGCTCGGGGTCGTCGTCGGCTGGGGGCTCGGCGACTGGTCCGGCGTCGGCGTGACCGGTGCGGGCGGCTGCGGCTCCGTGGTGGGCGTGCCGCCGGTGCCCGTGCCCGAACCGCCGGTGGGCAGGCCCGGGAGGTACGGCGAGGGCAGTGGGGCGGGCGGCACCGGGGAGCCCGGACGGTTCGGGACGGTGGTCACCGTGCCGCTGCCGTAGTGCGCCATCCAGTTGCGCACCGTCCGCAGGTACTCGCCGGAGTTGTTGTAGCTGAGTATCGCCCGGTCGAGCTGCGCCGGGTCGGCGAGGTCGCGTCCGCCCGCGCACAGGTAGCGGCCGGCGCTCTCGGCGGCGTCGAAGATGTTGTTCGGGTCGGCTTTGCCGTCGCCGTTGGCGTCCACGCCCCAGGAGGCCCAGGTGGAGGGGATGAACTGCATCGGCCCGACGGCGCGGTCCCAGCGGGCGTCGCCGTCGTAGCGGCCGCCGTCGCTGTCGGGTATCGCGGCGAAGCCGTTGCCGTCCAGGGCCGGGCCGAGGATCGGCGTCAGCGTCGTGCCGGCGGCGTCCACCTGGCCGCCGTTGGCCTGGCCGGACTCGACCTGGCCGATCGCGGCGAGCAGCTGCCACGGCAGGTGGCAGCCCGGCGAGCGCTGCGCCAGCGAGGCCTCGGCCTGGCGGTAGGCGGCGAGCACGGTGGCGGGCAGCGCGGGGCCGGTGGCCGCGAACGGGCCGGCCGAGGGCAGGCCGGGCAGGGTGCCGGGAGGCTGCGGGAGCTGGACGGTGCCGCCGCCGTCGGCCGGCACGCCGGTGCCGAAGGTGCCGGGGAGGTCCGTCGAGGGGCCGCCGCCGGGCAGGTAGCGGCCGGCGCCCTGATCGGCGGCGCCGTTCGCCGGACCGGCGTCGGCGACCGCGGCCGGGGCGAGCCCGATGCCCGTCACCTGAGAGCCGGTCAGCGCGGCCAGCGCGGCGAAGGCCGCCGCCGTCCCCGTGACCCGCTTGCCTATCCGGACCTTCCGCCCGTCCTTGGCCTTGCCGATCCGCACCGTCATCCGCTGCCCCTCCCCGTTGCCGTCCGGACCCTTCCGGAACGGTTGAGCTGTCGTCATCGTGCCCGTCCAGCCGAGGACCGGGCCCGCCGCCGCCACGATTAGTATCACGACGATCTGACAGGGACAGGGTGACCGGGAGGCGGACCGGAGCCCTCCGAGGGGTTAACTCGGCACCTCAGCGGGGGTGCGGCCGGGCGCCGTGCCGTCCGGCCGCCTGTGCCGCCTTCCGCTTCCCGACCGCGACCCGGCGGCAACTCCCGTTCCGGTACGGAGAGTTGACCGAGGGGCCAACACCGGTGGGACGGGCGCTCCCGGGCGCCGGACCGGCGGTTCGGGGCACGGGGGTGGTGCGTCCGCGGCGTTTCGGGCCCCCCGGCGCCGCCCGCTGCCGCCCCTGCTGACCTGCTGGAACGTCGGAGGGCGTCGGTGGCGCCTCTACCAGGAAGGACGTCGGGACGCCAGGGCGCGACCCCGACTCGGCCCTGGACGGGTGACGTTCTGGTGAAAATGGGCATGCCAGGAATGACTGCCCGGCATGCTGTGCCGCGTGATGATGCGGATGGAGGTCCAGACCGTGAGCCCGAACCTGCCGGAGACCCTCGCCGAGGGGACGGTCGTCCTGCCGGCTCCCCCTCGGGTGGTGGACGACCTGGCCCGTGACCTGACCCAGGCCGCCGCGGCCGTCCGGGCGGTGTCGCGCACCCGCCGCTCCGGTGGGGACGTCGCGGTCGCCGCGTACACCGCCGTGGTGTGCACCGGGCGGTCCCCCGCCGGCGTCCTGGAGGAGGCCGCCGCCTGGTGCCGGCAGGCCCCCGAGGCCGAGGTGCACTCGCTGGCCTGGGCGCGGGTGCCGGGACACCGCGAGGACGTCCACGAGTACCGCGTCACCATGGCCGTCAGCTTCCCCGACGACGAGACCGGCGAGCACGTCGGGGACACCCACCACGCCTACCGCTGACGCCGTATCATCGCCCTCATGACCGAGGGGGGTACGAACGAGATGACGAAGGACCCGACCGCCGACCCGGACGGCACGGCCGCGGGGGAGCACGCCGACGGCCCGCGGGAGCTCTCACGGGCCGCCGCCGTCGTGGTCACCCTGCTCGCGGCGCTGTTCGGCGCCGCGGTCCTGCTGGCCGTGTTCCACTGGCTGGGGTGGGGCGTCCCGTGGGTCGGCTGGATCGTCGCCAAGGCCGGGATCAAGCTCGCCGTCGGAGGGTTCGCCGGGCTGGCCGTCGGCTTCGCCTGGCTCCGGGGCAGACTGCGGGCGCGGCCCCGGAACTGACCGGGCGGCCGGTCTCAACCGGCCTGCGGGGAGGGGCAGGTGAGGTCGCGCCCCGGTGCGGTGCCGTCCAGCAGGTAGCGCTCGACCACCGCGCTGACGCAGGTGTTGGACGTGGGGTACTGGCCGTGGTCGCCGCTCCCGGTGACGGTGACCAGCCTGGAGCCGCGCAGCGCGCGGTGGGCGCCGAGCGCCGCCTCGTAGTAGGTCGCCGGATCGTGCACCGAGTTGAGCATCAGCGTGGTCGGCAGGTGGGCGCCGGTCACCGTGACCTTGGGCGCCGGGGCGACCGGCCAGGCGGCGCAGACCGCGCTGAAGGCGAGCGTCCGGGCCCCGGCCAGCGGCCAGCGGGCGGTGTTCTCGGCGCCGCGCTCGATCCAGCTGCCCAGGTCCCTGGTCCACGGGGTGTCGTTGCAGGTCACCGCGAAGTACTCGGCGAGGAACTCCGGGCTGAGGTAGCTGTTGAAGGCCTTCGCGGCCGCCGCCCTGGTCGCCGGCGCGGCGCCCTGCCAGTCGTCGACGGTGGCCAGGATCCCGGCCAGGTCGGGGAAGTTGGCCGCCCGGTAGATCGCCGACATGGTGAGGCTGTCCAGCTGGTTCGGGCCGATCGTCACCGGGCCCTCGACGATGGGGGAGTCGTGCAGCGCGGCCCGCCGCTGCTCCCAGTGCGCCCGCACCTGCTCCGGCGTGGCGCCCCAGTGGTAGGTGGCGTCCCGGGCCGCGAGCCAGGGCACGAAGTCCTCGTCGAAGCGGCGCTGGAAGCTCATCGGCTGGCCCAGCTCGAAGGCCTCCCAGGTGCCGTCGAAGCCGATGTTGCTGTCCAGCACCATCCGTTCGACCCGGTGCGGGAAGAGCGTCCCGTAGTAGGCGCCGATCATGGAGGCGTAGGACGGGCCGTAGTAGCTGAGCCTGCGCTCGCCGAGCAGGCCGCGGAACAGGTCGATGTCGTGGGCCGTCTGCTCGGTGGTCAGGTAGGGGAGGAGGTCCCCGCTGCGCTCCTGGCAACCGGCGACCAGCTTCTTCGAGTTGGCGATGACCCGGTCGATCGCGGCGGGGGACTGGTCGCGGTAGTCGCCGGCCAGGAACTCCTGGAACTCCTCCGGGGTCTGGCAGACCGCCTTGGTGCTCTCGCCGACCCCGCGCTGGTCGAAGCCGACGACGTCGTACGCGGCGCCGAGCGCCGGGGCGGCGCCGGCCAGCCCGGCCGGGCGCAGCAGGCCCGAGCCGCCGGGGCCGCCGGCCGCCATCAGCAGGGTGCCCTTGCGCTTGGCCGGGTCGGTGGCGCGGTGCCGGGAGACGGCGATGGTCAGGTCGGCCCCGACGCCGGGGTGGTGCCAGTCGCGCGGGGCGGTCATGGCGGCGCAGTCCAGCGCGGGCTGCTGGGCGCAGGGCTGCCAGTTCAGGCTCTGGTGGGTGTACCGGGCGGGCGCCGGGTCGGCGTCGCCGGGGTCACGCCCGGTGGCGGCCCCCGCGGTGGCGGGCGCCGCCAGGCCGGCCAGCACAGCGGCGGCGACGGCCAGCACGGCACGGCGGCTGCGCCGGGCGCGCCGCGGGGCGGTCTCGGCGGGCCGGCTCCCGGCCTTGCTCCGGGTCTGGTTCTGGTTCTGGGCCGGGGTCTTGGTCACGGTCTCGGTCACAGGAACGATCATGTCCGGCCCCGGCCTGACGATCGATCACCCCCACTGCCGTCTTCGGGGTGGTGCTGAGTACACCCCCGCCGGGGCGGGGGTGCCAGGGCCTCGGGTGGTCGGGTGGATGGGCAGGTGGTCAGTAGGCGGCGGTGAAGCGGGACCGGTGGTGGGCGGGCCGCTCGGTCTCGTCGAGGAGTGCGACGGCGAGGTCCTCCATGGAGATCGCCGAGGTGCCGTCGGCGTCGACCAGCAGCTCGTCGCGGCCGGTCCGGAAGCGGCCGGTGCGCACGCCGGGCTCCAGCAGCGCGGCCGGGCTCAGGTACGTCCAGTCGGTGTCCGGGCCGGCGGCGCGGTAGAGGTCGAGCTGCTCGCCGCAGGCCAGGGCGATGGGCCGGATCGCGTCGGGGAAGCCGGGGCTGTCGACCAGCGTGGTCCCGCCGCCGCCCGGGACGAGCAGGCTGCCCGCGCCGCCGACGGCCAGCAGCCGCACGCCGGTGCCGGCGATCCCGGCGAGCAGGCCCTTGGTGGCGATGGCCAGCTCGTGCTCGCTGCCGGGCACCGGGCGGGTGGCGGTGACCACCGCGTCCTGTCCGGCCGCGATCCGGGCGACGTCCTCGGGCGCCCGGGCGTCGCCGACGACCAGGGTGACGGCGGGCGGCAGGTCGTGCGGCTTCGCCGGGTCCCGTACGACGGCGGTGACGTGGTGGCCGCGGGACAGGGCCTCGGCCACGACCCGGCGGCCGACGTTGCCGGTGGCGCCGAACACGGTGATGCGCATGGGGTACTCCCTGGAGGTGGTGGGAAAGGGGTGGGAAGGGTGGGGCAGGGCGGGGTCAGGCGTTCTCGCGGACGGGCCGCGGGGCGGCCGTCGGCCCGGCTCCGGGCGCGGACTCCGGTGCGGTGCGCGGCCGTTGGATCTGGGCGGCGAGCAGCGAGCCGAGCACGACCAGGGCGCCGAGCGCCTGGAGCGGGCTGAGGTCCTGGCCGAGCGCCAGCCAGCCGAGCAGGGTGGCGACGACCGGGCTGAGCAGGGCGAGGAAGGAGACCGAGGTCGGCGGCAGGGCGCGGAGCCCGCGGAACCAGAGCACGTAGGTGACGGCCGCGCCGATCAGGCAGAGGTAGGTGTAGCCGAGCACGTTGGCGAGGCTGTAGTGGGACGGTGGGGCGCCCTCGGTGAGGAGCGTGACCGGCACCAGCAGCAGTCCGCCGGCGGTGAGCTGCCAGCCGGTGGTGGCGAGCATCGGGGCGGGGGAGGCCCAGCGCTTGGAGAGGACGATGCCGGCGGCCATCACCACGGCACCGCCGAGCGCGGCGGCCACCCCGACCGCGTCCGGCTCGGCGTCGGCCCGCAGTACCAGCAGGCTGACGCCGGCGACGCCCGCGATCCCGGCCAGCACGGTGCGCGGGGTGAGCCGGTCGCCGAGGACCAGGGCCGAGAGCCCGGCGGTGACCAGGGGTTGGACGGCGCCGACGGTGGCGGCGATGCCACCGGGCAGGCGGTAGGCGGCGATGAACAGCAGCGCCTGGAACACCCCGATGTTCAGCGCGCCGAGGATCAGCGAGCGCCACCACCAACTGCCCTGCGGCAGGCGGCGGGTGAGGGCGATCAGGAGGAGTCCGGCGGGCAGGCAGCGGATGACGGCGGCGAGCAGCGGGCGTCCGGGCGGCAGGAGTTCGGTGGTGACCAGGTAGGTCGTGCCCCAGACCGCCGGGGCGAGGGCCGTCACCAGGACGAGGGCGAGGCGATTTCTTAGCACTAAGGCAATGTATCTCAGCGCTAAGGCATTCTTCGCCGCATCGAGTGAGTGACGTGGCTCACGGTTACCTCAGCGCTAAGGAATGTGGTCGGGATCGCCTACCCTGAACCCGTGGCAGATCATGTGGACCGCGTCGTCGCGCAATGGGGCACCGAGCGCCCCGACCTGGACGTCTCCCCGATGGAGGTGTTCGGCCGGCTCAAACGCCTCTACCGGCTGGTGGACACGGCGCTCAACCGCACCTTCGCCGAGCACGGGCTGGACGCCGCCTCCTTCGACGTCCTCGCCACCCTCAGGCGCAGCGGCCCGCCCTACCGCCTCACCCCCACCGGCCTGATGCGGTCCGCGATGGTCACCTCCGGCGCCATCACCCAGCGGCTGGACCGACTGGAGGCGCGCGGACTGGTCACCCGCGCCCGCAGCGACCAGGACGGCCGTAGCCGCGAGGTCGCCCTCACCCCCGAGGGCCGGGACCTGATCGACCGCGCGCTGCCCGACCACCTCGCCACCGAGTACCGCATGCTGGCGGGCCTCGACGAGGCGCAGCGGACGGCGCTCGTCGAGGTGATGCGCACCCTGCTGGCGGACCTCGGGGACAGCCCGGAGTAGTGCCC